>QXXE01000022.1 GCA_009911355.1 Clostridiaceae bacterium
GCCTTTTGTGAGTCCAATAGCTTTATTCTCTCTTTTTTTCCCCACCGTTTGAACTCTCGTGAACTTTAACGCAAGTGGAATCCATACGCAGATTCTCCGTATCAGCTTCTGTATTTAGTTCGGAAAAGATACGTTCCCAGATGCCATCATCCCGCCACTTTATAAAACGGGCATAAACACTTTGCCACGGGCCGTAGCGCAATGGAAGCTGCCTCCATTGCGCCCCGCTGTGATTCATCCAGAGCATCCCGTTCAGCATCGTCCGGTTATCTTTCCTGGGGCGTCCTTTCTTCCCCGTGTATTCCGGCGGGAGCAGAGGCTGAATTCGCTTCCATTGTTCTTCTGTAATTTCGTAGCTGTCATACTTATCCATACATTTATGATACCACACGCTTTCTTTTTGTGCAACTTTTATTTTTCAAACAAGGCCTAGCAACCTCCCTAAACGACCGATAGTGGCTGCTTTCACGGCTACGGCAACACGACGCGACCGTCGCACCATCATTCGAAGTCTCAAAATGGAGAATATGACTGTTTGTGTGTCGCCGATCAGACACAAGAACTTAAATCTGTGGATAAAGCGAGTGGATGTGAAGGCGAAGAAGGAGAAAACGGAGGCTGTTTGGCGCGGCAAGCGCCGAATGGTGGAAAGCGCACTTCGAGAATGGAACGGCGATGGTTCGGTAATATTATACTGCCCGACGGTGAAGGATGTAAAACGCCTGCACCGTTGGCTGAAAGCTAAGGACTGGAAGGCAGTGAATCATCATGGAAAAATGGCCGATTCAAAGCGTACCGCATCACAAGCGAAGTTCCTGCAGGGTGATACCAACATCATGGTTGCAACCAACGCCTTCGACCTAGGCATCGACAAACCCGATGTACGGCTTATTATTCATGCCGGGCTGCCTCTGTCGATGGACGGGTATGTGCAGGAGATTGGTCGAGTTGGTCGCGATGGCAAGGCGGCGGATTGCCTTCTGATTTATGCCCTGACGGATGTGGCAAAGAACAAAGCGGCCCTTTCGCACGGCGTAAAGAAGAAGCGGCGCAATGAAGCCATGAAGCGATTGAACGCCTTGAATACTCTTGCGCGGTCAAAAAAGTGCATTGGGAAAGAGATGAAACGCTATTTTGGTGAAAAATCAGGCTAGAAATGCGGAAATTGCTGCATTTGCAAGCAGAAGAGGTATAAAAAAGATTAGTTTGTGAAACAATCAGAATGGAGGAATTAACATGTTTAATGAAAAATTTAACCAAAGGTCCGTTGCCGCAGTTTACGAGTTTAACGGCATACACTATGAGGTCAGCCGAGCGTTCGCGGAGGCAGTCCCCTTGCGCGAACTGCTCAAGCGAGAAATTGCTGAGACTATCGCTCGAAACCCGCCAGTTGACCAAGCAGCCAATCTTTGATACAATTAAGGTTGTAAGCAGGATTGGCCACCGAAAGGAGAAACGCCATGCAGCCAATCCAATCTCCGGAGTTTGCTTCCCCACTTGTAGCCTACGGATACGCTCGCCTATCTCGCGAGGAAGCAACCGCCAATCTTTCCGCCAGTATTGAAAACCAAATGCAATACCTGCGTGATTACTGCACATCAAGCCAAATCGTTTTGTTGGACATCTTTGTGGACGATGGATATTCCGGATCGAATTTTGATCGTCCGGGATTCAAAAAGCTGATTGCAGCGCTTGAAACCGGTAAAGCCAACATGGTAATCACAAAAGATTTGTCACGTCTTGGCCGTGATATGCGAGAGTCCAGCTACTATGCAGAGGAGTACTTCCCCGAACATGGAATCCTTTATCTGGGGTTAGGTGACAATTTCAGCTCGGCGAACAACAATCCCTTTGCACCATTGCAGTTCGCAGTCAACGAAGTCATGCTGCGACAGACTTCACAAAAGATCAAAATGGTACTCAACAACAAAAAGGCCAACGGCCAGTATTGCTGTGCCGCGCCATATGGCTACAAGAAGAACCACGAAACCAGCAGACTGATACCGGACGAACTGTCCGCCCCGATCGTCCAGCGCATTTTTGAGATGGCCGCGAATGGCAATTCTACACGGGAAATATGTCGTGTCTTGAACGGTGAAGGGATTATTCCTCCGCTCAAATTCAAGGCACTCTATCGTGCAGGGTTCTCAGCAAAGGGAATGCAGCGGCTTTCGGATGAATGGTTCAATACGACGGTTGTACGCATCCTGCGAAACGAGGTTTATCTTGGGCACACGATGTTGAACAAGACAATTAAGCCATCGCTGAAGTCTAAAAAGAAACTGCCGCAGGAACGAAGCAAATGGACGGTCACTCGCAATACTCATCCGCCGCTTGTTTCCGAAGCACTGTTCGAAAAAGCACAGCGAAATTTAGGTTATCTGCGCAAGCACATGGAGGACAACCCGCGAATCCGTAAAAGTATTTTCAACGGTCTGATTCACTGTGGCAAATGCGGCGGCACAATGTGTTCCTGTGGCACAACGTATAGAGGTGAGCGGGAGAAATACTGGTATTTGTCGTGCGGCTACAGCCATTCCAGCAAAGGCTGCGGCAAAAGCCGGATTCGTTACCGCGATTTATGCGAATTGATTCGACGCGATTTGAATGCAGTTATTGACGCGTCGGAAGAAGATTTTGACCGTCTGGTGCAGGAAGCTATCAACGCTACTTCGACAGACGCAGAGGATGATTCCGCTGAAAGCCTAGCACATGCAGAGGCCCGCTTGAAGGAAATCGATGCAACTATCCGCAAACTGTACACTGATTCAGTAGCCGGGCGTATCAGTGACCGAACACTTGCGTCACTGATTCCGGATTTGGAAGATGAGGCGGAAGGTTTGCGGGCGCTAATCAGCACGATCCAGCAACAGCATGCACCCATCCGCTCCTTGGAAGAACGATACAACAAATTTTACGAAACAGCAAAACACTTCCGCCATATCGAAACGCTAACCCGCGAGATTGTGGAGGCCTTTATTGATCACATTGAAGTGTATCCAAAGCAGCTTGCTGAAGGTTATCAGATCGCTATGCCGACCGTCCCCGCAACTCAAAAGGTGGTCATTCGCTACAAATTCATTGGTGAGCGGCCCCAGCTGTGCTCACAGGCACCTGCCGATATGCTTACCAGCAGCTAGTCTGTCTTTTTGAGGCAATGTTGCTGCGACAGAGGTTGGCGTAAACCTCAAGGAAGGCTACAACGGCGACCTGACTTCCCGTCAGGCGGGCTCGGTCGGCGGTCAGATGGTCAAGAAAATGATACCCATACGAACTATAAGCTTTGAACGTCCTGTCCGCACAGCCGCAGGACATAAGCAGCGGGTTGAATATCGGGTTAAACTTACCGTTTAGAGCAATCATCAAAAACATCAGAGCGTGTTTACATAAATACATCAGCAATCAGAGCAAAGCAGACGGCTGAACCCTATTTTCAAAGGCTTTTTGCGTTTTTCCGCACTGACAATCCGGTTTCTTCGGGCGAACGAAGGAATACGGCCTCATTCCCCTCTTTTGGCGCAACCCTTCTTTCATGATTTTGCGGCCTACCTGGTTGATCCCCATGCAGGCCGCTTTTCGACAGACTAAGGCCGCAGAGTTCCCACCCTGCGGCCTATTTTTTAATCAATAATGCCTAATTCGCGAAGGTACTGCAAATTCCGCTTAGCTGACGCGAACGCCTGCGCATTGGTCGCACGCGGCATATCCGACTCAACGACGGCGATCCCAGAGAACCCAATGTCCTCTATCACGCGGCGGATCTCACCAAAATCAATGATCCCGTCGGGAATGTCGCACATCACATTGATATCAAACGCAGTATCCGAATCCAAATGCTCATCCATGACCTTCTGGAACACGCTGCCATCGACCTGCTTAAAGTGCAGATAGGCAATGCGCTCCGCAAAACGCCGCATAAAGGCAGGCGCGGAAGGCTCCTCAGGCTTACCGTTGCCATTGGCATAGGAATGGTGCCCCGTATCAAAGCACAAATCCAGCCCAGTAAAATCCATCAGGCGCTCAATCTCATTTTCGTATTCGATCATCGTCTTGACATGAGGATGGTAAACAACATCAATACCAAACTCATTTTTTGTGTACTCGCCCATATCCTTCACTTTTTGGAGGAACGCGTCCCACTCCTGCGCGGTCAGCGACTGTTTTTTCTCGCTGTATTTTCCCACGTCGGACTCGTCCATCGTAACAAGATATTTAGCGCCCAGAGCCTGCAAGCGGCGGCAAAGAGCCTCCACGCGCGGGCGGAAATGGGCAAACGCAGCCCCCTGATCAAAGGCATAGCAGGCCGTCCCGGCACAGACGGACAGCCCGCGCCGTTCCAGCTCCTCGCGCAGCCTTCCCTCGTCGGTGGGAAGATACCCGTCGGGGCCGAGCTCCAACGCCTGATACCCCGCTTCCGCAGCCTGATCCAAAAACAGCTCCCACGGCGTACCGGAGGGCGTGCCGTCGGCATACCATACGCCCCAAGAGCAGGGCGCAGTTGCAATTTTTACTTTTCCCATTTTCTTACTCCCTCCCCATTACGCGCACGATCTCCTGAAACAGCGCGAGGTCAGGACGCGCATCCTCAAGAGTTGTCTTCGGCTGGACACCGGTCTGAATGCATTCCGCAAACTGCCGAAGCTCGGTCTGAAACGCATCGTGGAAATCGGGGCCATAGCAGGTAGTTTTGGTATCGCTGCCAGTCGATTCCGTCACATGCACCGCAGCGGGCTGATAGCGCAGATACGGCGTTTCATATTTAATATGTACCTTCCGGGTCTTCTGGAAAATCTCAATCGCAGCGTCAAACTGCACGATATCCTGATTGTTGACCAGTTCATAGGTGCCAAGAAAACCGCCCTCAAACTCCATAACCACGACAACCTGCTCACCGCCGCATGCAGTTGAAACCGAATGGATTTTTGTGGGCGCGCCGAACAGCTCGCGCACAGCTGCAAACGAGTGGCAGCCAAGCCCGGTCATCATCTGATATGTCTTGCGCTGCTCATCGGACGCATCCGCACCGATTGCAAGGTCAAGCTGCGCACGGCGGCGCTCTCCGCTCTCGCGGATGGCTTCGGCGGGCACGTCCTTCGGGCAGAAGGGCTGGCGGGTCTGACCAACAAAGAACGGGGCTTCCAGAATAATATCCCTGAAACGGAGGTATTCTGTTTTCATCGGTGTTTCATTCAAAATTTCTTTCGCCTTGAGGAAGGGGCCCGCATACCGGCGCATATAGCCGACCATTGCGATCTGCTGCGGATGCTGTTTTTTCAGCTCGATCAGCTCTTCCAGCTCCTGCGGGCAAAGCGTCACTGGCTTTTCAATAAACACATGTTTGCCGCATTCCAGTGCTTTTTTCGCATATTCCCCATGATACTGGTCGGGGGAAAGAACCAAAACCGCGTCAATATCCGCTTTTTCAATCATTTCCTTTGCATTGACCCAACCCTCGGGAATATTATATTTTTTCTGCACGAACGATACCAGCGACGGCGAAATATCAGACACCGCTGTCACTTCATAAATATCATACAAGTCGCTCAGGATTGGCAGGTGCATGCACTGGGAAACCTCGCCCAATCCGATCACTCCAATTTTAATCATAAACGCTCCTTCCCTGACGGTCTGTTTCTTTTTGTTTCCTAAATCAGGAACACTCCAGCAGGCCAAAGCGCATATGGGACGCGAGGTGTGTCGGCTCCCGCCCCGCGCTTTCCTGCCTGCACCTCTATTATGCCCGAAACAGAAGCGCATTGCAATACAGAAACGCCAATGAAACAAACTTTGTAATTTCTGCCGAACCCCTTTCCAACATCCGCCTAAAGTGGTAAACTATCTATAAACAACACCAGAACCCAAACAGCCCCTCGGCTATCCAGAAAACACGGCCCGACGAACCCACGGCGGGCGGCAGCAGCAAACAGAGCCCGTCCCCATCCCGCCCGCAGGCGAGAGAGATGCGCAGCATCTCAGGGTCTGGGGCAAAGCCCCAGCGGGGTGCAGGGGCGGAGCCCCGCCGCCTGTCCGGCGCGAGGACCGCCCGCCGCGCAGGCGCGGGGGTGCCGGGGCAGAGCCCCGTGAGCTGCTGCCGCGCAGGCTGGAAGAAAGGAACGACCTCCATATGACGATCCGCGAATTTGCACGCCTGTGCGGCGTGTCCCCTGCCACCGCATCCCGCTTTTTCAGCGGGCAGGGGCAAATCAGCGAAGAAAAGCGCGCCCTGATTGCCAAAATGGCAAAAAAGACCGGATACCAACCCTCGCAAAGTTATCGAACCCGCCGCCGCCCGCGCAGCGCACTGCTGGTAATCGTCCCTGATTTCGAGCACGCGTTTTTCAACAATATGGCAGAGCTGCTGCGGGCCGAAGCTGCCGCCTGCGAACGGCAGCTTGTAGCCGTGCAGTCAGACGGCACTGCTGACGACGCGCTGCTCGCCATGATCACTGCGCTTGCGCCGCTCGGGGTGATCCTGCTGAGCGACCACCAAAGCGAATCGCTCGCGGGGGCGCTCATCTGCCGAGGCATCCCGTCGGTACTGTGCGGAGGGCTCCCACTGGGGCGCAAAATTTCAGCGGTACACATTGACAATATGCAGGCGGCTTATGACGGCGCGCGGTACCTGACGGGACTAGGGCACAAAAAAATCGGCCTTTTAAGCGATGACACCCGAGCAATCAGCTCCGGTTTCCTGCGCATTACGGGCTGCCGCCGCGCCCTTGCAGAAGCTGGGCTGCCGCTTGCGGACACGCAGATCGCTTATGGGGAAATGACTTATGACGGAGGCTACCGGGCGATGGACAAGCTGCTGGCGCAGTCTCCGGACGTAACGGCGGTTTTCGCTTTTGGTGACGACATGGCGGTGGGGGCAGCGGCGCGGCTTTGGGACGGAGGGCTCCGGATTCCAGACGATGTTTCACTTCTTGGCTTTGACGACACGACAATCGGCCGGCAGCTGCGTCCTGGGCTTTCGACAATCCGCCAGCCGCGCGAGCAGATTGCGCGGGCTTGCGTTGCGCATCTTTTACAGCTGGAACATGTGCAGGACATCGAAACGCGCATCCTGCCGCACGAGCTCCTTGTGCGCGACAGCTGCCGCCGCGTTGAGCGCTGAGCTTCCGCTCCTGCGCTCTGCGCCTACGCGGCGAGCGGCGGGGCTCTGCCCCTGCACCCCGCGCCTACGCGGCGAGCGGCGGGGCTCTGCCCCTGCACCCTGCGCCTACGCGGCGAGCGGCGGGGCTCTGCCCCTGCACCCTACGCCTACGCGGCGAGCGGCGGGGCTCTGCCCCTGCACCCCGCGATTTTTTTGTAAAAAAATCGAGTAAAAACTTCATTACGCCTGCGGGCGGGACGAAGGAATCCAAGGAATCCGTCACAACCACCATATTTATGACAAAAAGCCCTCTTCTGCCACTTGGCAGAAGGGGGCTTTATAAAATAAGTTTTTTGAATGAACCAACTCTCCCAGCAACTCGCCGCACTCGATTTTCGAGTGCGGCGAACTAGAGATGCGGCAGCATCTCGGGGTCTGGGGCAACAGCCCCAGCGGGTGCAGGGCAGCGCCCTGCCGCTGTCCGCGTAGGACGCCCCTCCGGCAAGGAGCGGGGTGCAGGGGCAGAGCCCCGCCGCTGTCCGCGAAGGACAAAAAGCAGTGCTATCCCAGCAAAAGCGGCTGAAGCTGGCGGCCAGATAAAGCCGCTTCCACCGTCTCCGGCAGCAGCTCCATCTCAGCAACAACCGAGCACGGCTTCGCTAACGGCGCATCCTGCTTCATCGGCACAAAATAATAGTGCCTGCGGTTCAGCAGTACCCCGATGTTCGCTGCACTGCCCGAAAGCGCATCATTTGTCGAAACCGCAATCACAACCGGCCTCCCCCCGCGTAAATGGCTCTTAACCGCCATCGTCACCGGCGTGTCCGTCACCGCATAAGCCAGCTTGGCAATCGTGTTGCCCGTACAGGGCGCTACCACCAGCACGTCAAACAGCCCCTTCGGCCCGACCGGCTCAGCGGCTTCTATCGTGTCTATAATCTGTGTACCGCAAATTTCCTCCAGACGCCCGCGCAGCGCCTGCGCCGTGCCAAAGCGCGTATCCAAACCGCCCGCATTGAACGACAGGATCGGCGTAAGCCGGAATCCCGCATCCCGCATGGATTCCATAACCTCTAGTACGCGCTGATGGGTGCAGAAAGAGCCGGTCAGCGCAAACCCGACCCGAACCGGCACACTCATAAGATCCCCTCCTCACCCAAAATAGCATAAACTGTATCTCGCACCGCCACCGAAGCCGTCACCGGCGCAACCTTCCCCGGCAGCGATAGCGCATGGATTACCCTCACCCCGCGCAGTGGCTCCGCCGACGGGTCCAGCCCCCCTGGCTGCGATGCAAGATCGATCACAAGCGCTTTGTCAGGGAGCCTTGCAAGCTCCGCAGCGCCCAGCACGGCCGCAGGCACCGTATTGAATACCAGCGGGAAATCATGCAGCACAGGCGCAAGCTGGCGCGTGTCCGCAGCAGACAGCCCCTCGGACTCAATCAGCGCAAAGTCCCGGCAGCTGCGCGCCGAAACCGTCACCTTCGCCCCAAGCGCCGCCAGCCGCCGTGCCAACAGGCTCCCAATACGCCCGTGCCCGATGACCAGCACCGGCAATCCGTGCAGCGTTACGTCAGTCTGTTCCATCGCGATTTGTATGGCACCTTCGGCAGTAGGTACAGCATTCATGATATGGCTACTCAAACAGTCTTTCAGCCCCCCAAAAAAGTAATGCCTCACTCCTTTTGAGCGAAGCATTTCCCCTTTAAGCTTAAACCGGCGGCAGTTTGCTGCCCTGCGGCTGTGGTTCCAGCATTTCACAGCGGTCAATCACGGTTGTGTAATTTTCGCACCTGCCGCGGGTGGAATACCAGATACGGAAGACTGGCAAGACATAGCAAACCTTAACTTCTACATACTCTTCAAAAACCGTAATGCTTTCAATGGTTTCTCCAAACACCTCCCCGGAGCCATTCAGGCAGGCACGGATGACCTGCAAAACCTCATCCAGCCCCGCCTGCTGCGCTTCTGCAATTTTTTGCGTCTCCGCTGCGCAGCGAAGCTGCCCCTCCAAAAGCCGCAGCTCATCATCGTACCTCTTTTTCATAGCAGACATTTCTTCGCTGGTGACCTGCCCGCTGAGAAAAGTGTCCAGCAGCTTTTCTTTCTTACGCCAGATTTCCGCCTGCCTGGCCTCTATCTGCCCGGTTTCTAGTTCCCCAATCCCCTCCGCCTTTACGGTTCCAATGTCCTCCAACAGTTCACAAGCAATCACTTCCCTGTCAAATTCAATCTGTTCCACCACAAACCGCACCAATGCAGCCAGGCTTTTTTCGTTGATCATCCGCATATTGCAGCCGGCACAGCCGTCCTGCCTGCCCGGCTTCCAATTCCCATACTGCACACGGCCGCGGCAGGCCCAAGCCCGATAGACTTCCCCATTTGGCCGCGTAGTCGTGCGCGGGGTGAAGCAGCTGCCGCAGCTGCCGCACCGTATTTTGCCGGAACACCAGTAGCGGTTGGAATATTTCGTTTTTGCGCCCCGCTGCGCACTGCGCCTGGCAAGCTCCCGCTGGACAGCGTCCCACGTAGCGCGGTCAACGATCGGCTCATGGTGACCTCGCAGATAAATCTGCTCCTCCTGCCCATTGTTCCGCACTTTCCGGTGCGTCAGGTAGTCGGACGTAATGTATTTCTTTTGCAGCAGATCACCGGCATGCTTTTCATTTTTCAGGATACGGTGGATCATCGTACCCGACCAGACCCCCGTTGCCGTTTTCGGGGGCGCAATTCCCTGCTCATACAGCTCGCGCGCAATGACATGCGTCCCCTTCCCCTCGTCCAGAAACTTATGGTAAATGAGCCGGACAACCTCTGCCTCCTCCGGCTTGACCGTCAGCCTGCCGCCCTTCGTCTCGAACCCATAGGTTGAGTTATTCCCAAATACGACACCCGATTCCATGCGCCGTTTTTGCCCCCATTTGACCCGCGAAGAGGTCTTTCTGGATTCTTCCTGCGCCAATGTCGCCATAATGGAAAGCCGCAGTTCGCCGTCTCCGTCGCGGGTGTCGATATTGTCATTGATGAAAAGCACACCCACCCCAAGCTCGCGCAGCCGCCGCGTATATCCGAGTGCATCGACCGTATTGCGTGCAAAACGAGAGACCTCTTTTGTTAAGATCAGGTCGATCTCACCAGCTTCCGCCGCTTCTATCATGCGTTGGAACGCTTTCCGCTTCTTTGTACTGGTTCCGGAAAGCCCTTCATCGGCAAAAACGCGGACAAGAGTCCAATCCGGATGGTTCCGTATGTACTCCTGAAAATAGGTTTTCTGGCTGTGCAGAGAATTGGCCTGATCCTCCCGGTCGGTCGATACGCGGCAATAGGCCGCGACCCGTAAGGGCATGCCGTGTTCCTCCCTTCTTATATCATAGGGCTCCGTAAAATCTCCCACGTCCGTTTGCGTGGTTCAGGGTTTGCGCTGCATCTGCATAAGCTTTTCAAACTGGTGCCGGGTAATCAACCTTTGATGGTAAAGTTCACGGATCAGAGACTCCTTGATCACCCGGTTAAAACGGGATTCGACTCTAATAGGCTTCGCGTTCATAAAAGCACCTCCCCTATATGGTATTTCAGGGGACAAGCCGGTCATTACAGTTGCCCGCCAATGTTCTCCTCCTTATCACGGCTTCTACATCCTAGCCGTACAGACGGTATAGGTTTTCCGCATCGCCAAAGACGCAGAGCAACGGTAACGCCACAACCGACTCAACGGCATTTCCGCTATCCGTAGCACTTGGATACCCTCCCAATATGCACAAGCAATGGCGCCCTCCTATCGTGATCTGCCATTGCCTTCAGCACGCCAAACCCGATTCCAGCTGCAAAACCCTGTCCGGAATGCCGGTTTTTCCCGCATCACCGCCAAACGTCACAGCGTTTTCAGCGCCTGACGCTCCTGCGCCAATAAACGCGCTCTGCGGCGTTCCGCTAACCGTACTGGCAACAAGACATTTGCCCATTCAAATGTTCCGTTTATTGCGCTTCCCCGCATTGACAACCCAGAGGTAAATAGTCTATAATAAGGTCATCAAGCTAATAAATGCTGCTACAGATGGAGAACTTTGCCAGAAGCGACCGTCAGCCCGGGCAGCACAGTCCTGGAATCGCCGAACGGGGATGCAGGACGACAGCTTATCGGATCTAAAAAAATAACCTTTATGCAACGGGGGAGTGTATTGAGATGAACAGTATCCGAAAAAAAATCACCGTCTGTCTGATTTCAACGGTCCTGATTGCTTTGCTTGTGGTAGGGCTTTCCAGCATTGCGTTGAACTATCGGAGCACGCTGGTCAATGTCAGCCAGATGATGAGCCAGACAGCCGTTTTGGCCGGGGAACGGATTGAACAGGAATTGAGCGCGTACCGGAACGTAGCAATGGATACCGGCTGCATTCCACAGCTGTCTGACGAAGACGTACCGGCAGCGGAAAAACGCGCCATCATAGACGAGCGGGTAGGGATGCACGGTTTCCAGCGCGGCAATATTGTTGGCGCGGATGGGATCAGCATTTTTGATGGGAATGATTATTCCAACCGGGAATACGTACAGCAGGCCATGCAGGGAAATGTGTATGTATCTGAACCGCTGGTCAGCAAGGTTACGGGTGATCTTTCGATTATCGTAGCGGCCCCGCTTTACGCCGATGGGAAGCAGGGCTCCCGCATTGTGGGCGTGGTTTATTTCGTACCGCATGAGACCTTCTTAAACGACATTGTCTCTTCGATCCGGATCAGCGAGACCAGCCATGCCTATATGATTAATAAATCCGGCGATACGATTGCAGATACGACGCTGGACACCATTACCACCCAGAATATCGAGCGGGAAGCGGAAAGCGACTCTTCCTTAAAGGAACTGGCGGAGATCCATACGAATATGCGGCAGGGCGGCAAGGGCTTCGGCAGCTTCCACGGTTCCGACGGTCCCCGTTTTGCGGCGTATGCCCCAGTGGGCGGCACTGACGGCTGGAGCGTGGCAGTTACCGCTATGAAAAAAGACTATCTGGCCAATACATACTTTGGCATGTTTGCGAACATCATAACGATGATCCTCTCTATCCTGGCCTCTGTTTTTGTGGCGCTGAAGCTGTCCAATAATATCAGCATACCGATGCAGGCTTGCGCCCAGCGTATGAAGCTGCTGGTGGAGGGTGATCTGGAATCCCCCGTACCCCAGAGCCAGGGGCATGATGAAACCGCAGATCTGACCCAATCCACTGCGGCTTTAGTATCCGGCCTGAATACCATTATTTCTGATATCAATTACCTGCTTACAGAAATGGCTGGAAAGAATTTCAATATCAAATCCGCCCATCGGGACGCTTACGTAGGCAGCTTCCAGGGGATTCTGGGCTCCATGCGGACCTTGAAGATCGAGCTGAGCACCATCATGGGGCAGATTGACTCGGCGGCTAGAGAGGTTTCCACCGCCAGCAACCAGGTATCCAGCGGGGCCCAAACGCTGAGCCAGGGTTCTATGACACAGGCAAGCTCGATCGAAGAGCTGGCCGCTACGATTAACGATATCTCCGCCAGCGCAAAGCAAACCACTTCTGTTGCAGAGCAGGCAGGCCGTTATGTAGAGCAGGCAGGCGCGCAGCTCCAGGCCAGTGTCGAGCAGGTTGGCGCGCTGAACAAGGCGATGGAGAAGATCTCGAAATCCTCGGAAGAGATTTCCGCCATCATTGCCACGATTGAAAACATTGCGTTCCAGACCAATATCCTGGCCTTGAACGCTGCTGTCGAGGCGGCCCGTGCCGGCGTTTCCGGCAGAGGGTTTGCGGTAGTTGCCGATGAAGTCCGCAACCTGGCGTCCAAATCGGACGAAGCGGCAAAGGCGACCCGTGAATTGATCGAACGCTCGATCGAAGCCGCCGCCGAGGGAAGCGAGGCGGTATCCAAGGTCACAGGCTCCTTGGGACGCACCAACGATCTGGCGGGCAACGTAACGGCGCAGATGGATATTATGGTAGGCGCTATCGAGAACCAGACGCATGCGCTTGTCCAGGTAACCGAGGGCATCGACCAGATTTCTTCCGTGGTGCAGACCAACAGCGCCACTTCGGAGGAAAGCGCAGCGGTCAGCCAGCAGCTTTCGGCGGAAGCGTCCAGCCTGAAGAGCTTGGTAGACCAGTTTACACTTGCCAAGGACTAACGGTTGTCTGCGGATTGACATAGTCAAATGAATTACTAAATACCCCTGCCCATAACCCGTCACCGGCTATGGGCAGGCTTTTTCTGACTGCCGCGCGTAGCTATACCGCGAATGCGGTTGGTACAGCATTGCGGATTGCGAGCTCATCGCGGGTAAGGTAGTCGGTCAGCCGGAGGTGGTTGCGCACGGCGCGGGCGTGGACAGCGAAGGGCACTGCGCCTGCCAGCACGAGGGTTCCCGGCTTGATGCTGTCAAGCAGGCTGCCGAGCGGCTGCGGGGCGTTAGACAGCGGGGCATTTAACATGCCGTCGCCGGTTTGTACGGGCATAGGCAGGATGACAACGCCAAAATCCTGAAGTCCTGTTTTAAGTTCTGGTATGGACTGAATATCCGGATCAAAGCTGTAGCGTTCGAGCGCGCCGACGGAAACGGCGTGCCCGTCGGCGTGCATGAGGCTGGCAAGGATTCCCTGACGGGTGTCGCCGCCGACGACTGCTACAGCTGCTTTTTTGTTCATGGGTCGATACCCCCTTCCAAGCCATTCTATGCACTTCCAGCCGAACGGGTGCGCCCCGGCGGGCTCTGCCCTGCACCCGCCGAGGGCTCCTGGCGGGCTCTGCCCTGCACCCGCCGAGGGCTCCGCCCTCTGGACTCCCGGCAGGGCTCTGCCCTGCACCCGCTGGGGCTTTCGCCCCAGACCCCGAGATGCTAACGCATCTCCACTCGCCTGCGGGCGGGACGGAAGTTTGGGTTTCTGCCCATCTTTCATGCTCAATGACCCAGCCCGCCAGAACGGCGGCAGGCTGGGTCGGTTGGAGTCAGGGGATATGTGCCCAACACTTACCGCCCAAAACGCACAAAAAGTCGCTGGCATGATGACACCAGCGACTTTTTTAGCTCCTTTTCAGTTTCCACCGTTCCGGCCACACCCTTTTGCAGGAAAATGGTTCAGCCCTCCGCGCTGCTTTTTTTCTCGAAAACCGTATGCAGCCAATCCTCTAGCTTCATTGCAGGCAAGCTCAGCAGCAGCCACAGCAGAGCAAACCAGATGCAGACCTGACCCATAAAATTTCCGGGCAACCCGCTGTAGTCCCACACGCCAAGCCCCAGCCAGACATTCAGCACCAATCCTGCCAGCAGCTCAACCGCTGTCACAATGCCCGCCGCAAGCACCATATGTACCAGCAGCGGCGCATTCCGGCAGGGCCCTATCTCGTTGAGTAGCCCGAGCAGCACAAAGCACAGCCCGCCCACTATAAACATAGACGGATGGGTATAACCCCGCCAGAGGATTTCCACCATCTGATACAGCAGCCCGCCGATAAGGAAAAAAATGCCGTGCAGCCACATAAAGCCGCCTCCTTCCCAGACGGCCAGCGCCGCCCCATTTCTTTCCACTATATGCTGGCTGTTCTCAGCCTATACGTCGCCACCTACCCGGCGCGGATAGCCCCCGTCCCGCCCGCAGGCGACGAAAGGGAGTCCAGAGGGACAAGTCCCTCTGGCGCCGTCCGCGCAGGACCGCCCGCCGCGCAGGCGAAGGAAACGGTCAAATCCGATGTTCACGGGTAGAAATGCCTTATTCCAGATAAATTGGGCTGGTTAACGCGATCAAATCCGGCTTTTCGCAGCCTTTCCAGCTGCCAATCAGTTCCACACGAAGCCATCCGGGCTGCGCATCCACAGGGACGCTGACCGCCGCGTGTTCGTCCGTGAACGGAAGTTCACACAGCACAGTGCTGTTATTTACAATCCGCACCGTTTCCGGCTGAATCTCCCAGCGCCGCCAAATCTCCTCCCGCTCAGAACACCCCGCCTGGATGCAAACCTCCACCGGCCCTGCCGGGACAGTGTCACCGAGCGAGCGCCCAGCAATCGACACGTCCAGCGTGGGGCCGAGCGTCACATAACTGCGCCCCTCCCGCAGCGCGTCGAGAGCCGAGTGTACGCTGTCCTCCTTCATGCCGAGGTAAGTTGCGGTCAGCAGCGGCGGCTTCGACGGGTCAGGGTCGGCGGCATGCCAGTCGCGCCCAGCGCTGATTCCAAGCCGGTGCCCTTCGTTCAGCAGCGCGTCATACCACGGCAGCGCCAGCACATTCTTCCCCCGCGCGTGCGGGTCCTCATCCGACCAGATTTCAACATAGCTGACCAGATCCCATCGTGTGACCTCAAATTCCCAATGACAGCCGCACATCAGCGGCGCGCCGACCTCGGCAGGGTGCGCAATCCCGGCAACCCCGCCTGCCGCGCGGATTTCCTCGAGCGCAAGGTCGATGGTATCCGGGGTCACAAACCGCCAGTCGACAAACCTGTTGCAGCCCAGGACCAGCAGGTGCCCATAAAAAGTTGTCCACTCAATCCCTGGAAGCACCATCATCCCGGTCTCGCGCAGGAGCGCAGGCGTAACCTCATCTGCCGCCGTAACAGCGTTGTGGTCAGTAAGCGCAACGCCATAGTACCCATATGCCGCGCAGGCGCGCAGCAGCTCATCGGTCAGGAACTTCCCGTCGCTGTGCCGGGTATGCGTGTGCAGCTCAAACGGCCGGTATGCAGTCATCGCCCTCTCCCCCTTCCAGTCCAAATACGGCGGCGCGGAAGTCCACTTCGCCGTCAACAACCGCCTGGACGTGCAGCACAACCCGCCATTCGCCCGCCGTCACCGCGCGCGGCGCAAAACCGGGGCTTGCCTCCTGCGCCGATACGATGATCGTCTGTTCCGGCGGGTGCCGGTGCGCACAGCCAACATATTCCCCGCCGCAGTCCAGCGAGAGCGTTACAAAATTATATAGGCAGTTAAATTCCTCCATATCGGTTTCACTGAGCTGCGTCCCCTTCGGCCAATATTTCCGCACACATTCCTCAATCTGCGGGCGGATAATCGCAGGGTCGCGCACCTCCTTCGGCGAGTAGTGCAGCCGCACCGCCAGCCGGTCATAGCCCTTCGGAACCTGGAAGGGCAGCAAAATATTCTGCCGCCAGTCCTCGGGGCGGAAAACCGCATGATATTCCAGCAAAACGTCCATAGCATCACCTCAAAACGCTAAAATAAAGGGAAAGGAGGGCAAAACCGCCCTCCCAAACCACAAAGAAACACGCCAAAACGGGAACCCCGTCCCAGCGCCCGCCACGATGCGGAACGAGCCGAACCGTCGTGCGCCCCCAAAGGGGCACACCAGCGGATCCATTCTTCCTGATTCCCTCTGACTCCCTCAAAATCCGCAGATTTTGGCGGAACCTGGAGGGTAATTATTTTTCCCAGTCCTGCTCCTTTAGGTTGGTGTAGATGTACACGCCTGCGGAGACAGAGCAGATCAGGAACATGATGACTGAAAGCGCAGCCGCCCGTTCATAGCGCAGATATTTGTTGAACTGGTCAAACAGCGAGATGCCCAGCATCTTCGGGCTGTTGCCGCCCATCAAATACGGCGTTGTGAACGCGCCAACGTTCGACATGAACACAAACGTCGCCGCAATGACTACGTCCTTGAGCGAAAGCGGAAGGATCATGCTCGTGAATACCTTCCAGCGGTTCGCGCCTACGTCCCGCGCGCCCTCAATGATAGAGTCCGGGATCGCGCCCAGCCCTGCCGTGATCATCAGCGCCGCAAACGGGATATTAAACCACATGTTCATCGTGATCATGCCACTCGCATGGTACATCATGCCAAGCTTCAGGTTCCCGCCGAACACCTGCGAAATGCGGTTGATCAGGCCGGAATCACGGATGATTGTGATCATCGCGTAAACCGCCACAAGGCCCGGTACAAATCGCGGGATCAGGTACAGGCTGCCGATCGCCCGCGAAATCGGGGACTTCACAAACCGGAGGTACAGCGCAAGCAGATACGCGATCACAATCGCAAGCGCAACCGTAACAAATACGACATACAGCGTGTACATCAGGTTCTTGATCTCATTGGGGGTCGTGAAGAAATAAACGTAGTTCTCAAACGTAAACTCGCCTGTATCAGGGTGGGTAAAGCTTTGCTTGACAGCCTCCAAGATTGGCCACGCGACGACCGCCATGACCACAAGGAAGGCCGGAAGAACCATGCCGTAAGCCACCGTCAGGCCCTTAAATTTTTTGCTCATATTCTTTACCTCGGACACATTTTCGTTGGCTGTCAGCCGATCGCGCCGATCTCGTTATCCCAACGCTCGTTGAACAGCGTGTCAAGCGAACCGATCGAGAGCACGCGGAAGTTGGAAACGTCAAGATCCTGCAAATCCTCAAAGCCGGTCAGATCCATGTCAGAGGTATCGACCAGCGGGATTGCCGCCATTTCCTTTACCAACAGCTCCTGCGCTTCGGGCGAGAGGATGTAGTCGATAAACTTATAAGCGCCTTCCGGGTTCGAGCCAAAGTTCGGGATAGACAGGCCCTGTACCGAACCGGTAAACGACGGGGTAATCGTCGCCATCTTCATGCACTCCGGTACGGTGCCCGCAGCGCGCTGGCTCAGCAGCATATCCGCCCACATCGGGCACATGTCGATTTCCTTGTTCGACAGCAGGTCGAGCGCGCCCTGGTTCTTGTTCGGATAGGTGATCGAACCGCCGGACTGATACATATACGGATGGATGGAAGCGAGGAATTCAAAGCCCGCATCCCACTGCTCGGCCCACTTCTCGTCGTCGCTCATCATCGCTTCGGGATCGTCGATGAAGTTGTAGACTGCAGTGCGCACGAAGGAGTCGCCAGCGCCGCCAGTGCCCGGTACGTTGTACGCGAAGCGGCCCGGATTCGCCTTCATCCATTCGACCAGCTCATCCATTGTCGCAGGCGGGGTCGGTACGTTTTCGGAGTTATAAGCGAGGACAACTGTCGTGCCGCGGTAAGGCATGATAATCTTCTCACCAACCGCCGACTTCGCCTCTACAGAAGCGGAATTCGGGATTTTCGACTTATCAAGTTCAATGAAAGCCTCTTCACCAATCAGGGACACGATCTTGGACAAGTCATCGCCGCCCAAATCAATCAGGTCGTAGTCAGTGTTGGTCTGGTTCGCCTTGTAAGCCGCCGCCAGCATATCAACCATCGTTTGCGTGCCGGTGCCAGCAAGCATGAAGTTGAGTTCGACCTTTACATCTTCCGACTGGGCGTTGAAGCTCTCTGTCAGCGTTTCAAAAATCTGACGCACGTTATCCGAGCCGCTTGCCCAGAGATGCACGGTGCCCGAAGCGCCGCCCGAGGAGCCGCCGTCTGCCGCCGCACCGGAATCGCCGCCGCCCTGCGCGCCGGAATCCGCACTGCCGCCGTCATTGCCGCCGCCGCAGGCTGTCAGGGAAAATACCATCGCCGCGCTGACCAGCGCCGCCAATAGCCGCTTGATTGTCATTTCATTTTCCTCCTTGTTTCATCCTCAAAATACGTGGTGCTTTGTGAATTTCAGCTTAACCGGGTCGCCAATAGACAGTTTGTCGCTGACCTCACGGTCTACAAAGCACTTGACAACAGTTTCACCGCACTGGACATTAACTTCCACATAGTGTCCGAGGATCATGATTGTCCGCACGGTCCCACTGATGTCCGATTCGCCATCCTGGATGATGGTCACATCCTCCGGCCGGACTGCCAACGTTTTTCCATCTTTATCAAGGAAATTCATCTCTCCGATGAAGGATGCTACATATTTAGACGCGGGGTTGTCGTAAATCTCGGTCGGCGTGCCAACCTGCTCAAACACACCCTTGTTCATAACCACGATGCGGTGGGAAAGCGCCATTGCCTCCTCCTGGTCATGGGTGACGAAAACAACCGTGATGCCGAGCTCGGACTGGATTTTCTTGAGCTCCTCACGCATCTGCTGGCGGATCTTCGCGTCGAGCGCGGAGAACGGCTCGTCAAGCAACAGCACGGCGGGCTTGAGCATCAGCGAGCGTGCGATCGCGATACGCTGCTGCTGGCCACCGGAAAGCTGGCCGGGATATTTCTTTTCGCAGCCACTCATGGAGACGAGCTCCAGATGGTGCTTGACCGAAGCGTCAATCTCCGCCTTCGGCACCTTGCGCAGCTTCAGGCCAAACGCGAGGTTTTCGTAAATAGTCATATGGGGCCAGAGGTTATAGCTCTGGAACACCATCGCGGTCGGGCGCTTTTCGGGCGGCAGGGCGATAATGGACTTGCCGTCGATCTCAATATCGCCGGAAGTGGTATCGAGGAAGCCACCGAGGGTGCGCAGGATGGTGGACTTGCCGCAGCCGGAAGGGCCGAGCATGGTTACGATCTCGCCTTCATAAATAGTCAAATTGATATGCTCGACACCGTCGCCGTTGTCGTATTTCTTCGTCATATCCTTGATTTGAAGCTTGATAGTTCTTTCTGACATGGTATCCTCCCAAAACATGATTTTGCCAGAGAATTTGGTTTTGCAGGATATTGATCCTGCAAACAGGGGTACCCCTGTTCCGCCGCCCGGCGCGCGGCTTCCCGCGCGATGCATAGGGCGCAGTCCGGGCCGGCGTGCGGGCAAAGCCCGCATCGGCGGAATCAAATTTCCTTACTCCTTCCAACCCGATGGAACTCCGCAGATTCCCATCAGGCCCGAAGGGCAGTTCTTATTTCATTTTGAAGCCGCCCGCGATGGCCTCTGGCCCGATGTACTTGCGCATCGCGAAAATCAGGATGATCGACGGGATGATCAGCAGGATCGAGAATACCGCGCCTGCCTGACCCGGATAGTCAAGGATAATGCCGTACATCTCAACCGGCATGGTCTTGATGCGCGCAAGGCCGACCAGCATCGTGCCCTGTGCCTCTTCCATAGACCCGAGGAAGGTATACAGCGTCGCAACCGCAATGCCCGGCATCGCCATTGGCAGCGTCACTTTAAAGAAGGTGCGGATCGGGCCCGCGCCCACATCACGCGCCGCCTCTTCCTGCTGGCGGTGCACCGAACGGAACGCGCTCGCCGGCAGCCAAACCATGAACATCATGGAATTGATCATATGGATGATGACAACGCCTATCAGCGTGCCCATCAGGTTGTACCGGTAAAACAGGATACCGATCGAGGTGTAAATGCCCAGTTTGGGGAACGCGTTTGTCAGCAGGAAGGACAGCATAAACAGCTTTCGCCCCGGGAACTTGAAACGCGCGATGGAATATGCGGCGGGGATGCAGAGGACCATGGAACAGATCGTCGTGATAATCGCCACGCCGTAAGACTGGAGGATCGAAGAACGCAGGCTCTTCTGTTCAAGCACAAACTTCCACCATTTGAAGCCCCATTCCTGCGGCAGTACCGCCGGGACCTCATAGGTGTCCGCGAAAGCCAGCATGAACATATTGATCAGCGGCCCGTAGAAAAACAGCAGGAACACAGCGAGGATGATGAACTCCCAAAAGTGCTTCTTGCCCACCGCGTGGTAGAACCGCCTGGGGTTCAGGTATTTGAACATAAACCTTCCACCTTCCTTTATTCTTAATTGCTTTGCTGCATGTCAAGCCCGCCCAGACCCCTGCGGTATGCCGGCAGGGGCTTGCCCCCGCCAAGCAGCGGAAGCCTTGGGCAAAGGCCGTTTATGTAACAGGGCGGCGCATCCCCCATCCCCGCACGAAAGCACGGGCATCGGCATCCGTTCCGGAACCGTCTGCCTAAGCCCCTGCTTGCCTGCGGCGGAAGTGACACACCTGGCGACGTCCGCCCTGGCTACCAAAATCCCGGAAGGCCGGACCAATACCACACGCGTGGTTTTGCCCAGCGCCCCACTCGCAGAACCTTCCTTACACTCCAAGGAAAGCTACATGCCCATTTTCGGGCAACAAAAAAGCCAAGCGCTGAAAACGCAGTCCTCCCCTTATCAGGGAACACCCGTTTTTTGCCTTGACACACACATTCTCCGAGCAAACTATATTCTTTTGGCTGAATTCAGTATAGCACATCCCGTGGAGCTACGCAAGCAAAAATTTAGCCGCTTTGCATATTTTGACTATTTCGCTCAATTCCGCAAAACAACTTTTGTTGGTTTTGACCACACAATAACCCTAACGCTGCTTTCCACCCCCGAGCCGCTCCTGCCCCCTTCTAAAATCAGCACTGCCCAGCATGGTTCAGCGGGATACCAGAAATACTCCTAACCCGCTTACATCTTACCGTTTCCTCCCCATATACCGGCAAACCTTTTTCTGACATTGAAAATATTCCTCCCCAAACGCAGCAAATAAAAATGGTTCCTCCACATAAACAATTTGCAGGTGGTACATGAAAACTGCGAAAACCGTCGCCGCGCACAAAACCCAATTCCAAAACATGCACAGTATCCCAAAATATAAAAAGTCAAACCCTAAAAAACCGGATTCCGGCTGAACCGATAAATCCCATCCGTTACAAGGACGGTTTGATCGGTTTTAGACACCCCAGCCCGCCAGCTGTCCCTCATGTCCAGGACAGCAGCAATAAACACAGCCGTCCCTACAATGCACATCACCGCACCGATAATTTGAACCGGGGCAGGGCTGCGGCCTGTCCCCATCACGATACTAACAAGCTCCGCAGCAACCGTAAGCACAGCCGCCAGCTTCATGGTGACTTCCACGGCTTTTACAAACCCGTCCTTGCCTTTGCCAAGCTGGTCCGTCTGTATCCCACGCCTTTTCTGGCAAAGCATTTTCCCAAAATAACAGCCATAGAACGCAGCCAGTGACGCTATGGCAATCAATCGGCTACCCATTCCTGATCCCCCGCAAAATTATATTTCCTACCCTGCATTTTACCATAAACATTGTTTTCCCACAACCTTCTTTTCCCAAACCTCCGAAAATCCCCCTTTTCCTTTTCCCCAGCGATGCGGCACGGATTACCGCCGGTTGACAATCCCACCCCCAAAATGCTACAATAACAACAAGCGGCGGGTATCCCCTGCCCTAAAAATAACAGAAAACGAGGAAACATCTATGCCCATCGGATTCCGGGCCTTTCTGGATTTTGAACGCCCCGACCCGTCATTAATTGAAAGCTACCGCGGCATCCCCAGCAGCAACATCGGCGACTGCGTCCGCAAGATGAACTGCATGTTCGGGGGAATCCGCGCATTCAACCACAAGAACCTGCTCGGCAGCGCATTCACTGTCAAGGTGCCATCCGGCGACAACCTTGTCGCACAGGCGGCGCTGGACTATGCGCAGCCGGGCGATGTGATCGTCATCGACGGGGCAGGATATACCGACCGAGCGCTGGTCGGCGGCATGATGCTGGCATATGCGGAAATGCGGAAGCTGGGCGGATTCGTCGTCAACGGCGCGGTGCGGGACCTTGCCGACATTGAGGCGAGCCCGCTGCCGGTATTCGCAAAAGCAGCAACGCCGCTCGGCCCCTACCGCGAGGGCCCGGGTGAGATCAACGTGCCCGTTGTCTGCGGCGGGCAGGTAGTCATGCCGGGGGATATCCTGGTCGGCGACGCGGACGGCCTTGTGGTGATCCCGCGCAGGGACGCTGCGGAGCTGTTGGAGCTTGCTCGCGGCAACCTGGCAGGCGAGCAGGACGAGCTCGAGCGCATGAAAAACGGCAGCTTCACCGAGCAGGAACACCGCGACCGGTTTACCGGCCTGTTCCTCGGGCGCGGCGGCTCCATCGAAAATTGATCTGCTGGCTGCGCCAAAAGTCCCGGCGCAGCCTTTCCCGCACGCGAGCCTTACAAATTTTCCCTATTTATCCAGCATTCCCTCTGCATATCCGAACGCCAACCGGGCAAACTGCTCCCAAAGGAGTGGAAGCTATGAAATTCTTATTATGCGAACACTGTGGCAACGAGGTTGAAATGGTACACGATGTAGGCGTACCCCTCTATTGCTGCAACCATGAAATGATCGAACTCACCCCGAACACCTCCGACGGCGCAACGGAAAAGCACGTCCCCGTAGTAACCCGAGACGGCAGCACGCTGACCGTGCAGCTTGGCTCGGCAGCGCACCCGATGAACGACGACCACCTGATGGAATGGGTCGTCGTGGAAACCGAGCATGGCTGCCAGCGCCGCGACCTGCACCCCGGCGACGATACGACATTGAAATTCGCAGTCTGCGACTGCGACAAACCAGTCGCGGTCTATGCCTACTGCAACCTGCACGGCCTGTGGATGGCAAAAGTCCAATAACACGGCGCACGCCGCCCCTTCCATACAGAGGGGCGGCGTGCGCTGTTCACAAACACCACCGTTATTTGACACCCCTACACAAATTTCCCCATATTGTTACTTCCCTTTGCACCAAAAAAGGTATATACTGAGAATAACGCAACCAAGAATATGCTGACCGGCGAAACTGCCGCTCCGTTTCCTTCGTCCCGCCCGCAGGCGCGAGGAAGTTTTTACTCGATTTTTTTACAAAAAAATCGCGGGAGTCCGGAGGGCAGGGCCCTCGGCAGGGGTCCAGGGGACAGCGTCCCCTGGCGCCCGCTGCGGAGGCGAACAACCGATCCGCATGGCTCAAAAAAGGTTCAAAGGAGAGATTCTGCAATGAAAAGACTGACCCGCATCCTCGCCCTCCCCCTGCTGGCCCTTGCACTGCTGTGCACAGGCTGCTCCGCCCGTTTCGACGCAAGCGCATACGTCGACGCCCTGCTGCGCAACATCTATCTCGACGACAGCACCTCATACATGAAACTGGTCGACGTGACCGCCGAGGAAGCGCACGACGCATATATAGAGGGCCTGGAAGCCGAATCCGAAGTGCTTTTCAGCTTCCTGAGCTTTGACGCAAATTACATCAGCGACGAAACCCGCCAGCGCGTCCTGGACCTGTACGAAAAAATCTACCAGCACTCCAAATTTGAAGTCGAGGACGCCGCAAAATCCGGCAAAGGCTACACCGTCGTGGTGCGCATCTACCCCATCGATATTTTCGAGAAAGCCGCCGACGAAATGAGCGCCTACGTTGACGTTTTCGTAGAAAAAATCATGAACGGCGACTACGCTGACCTGAGCGACGAAGAGGTCGAAACCTCCTATCAGGACGGCCTCCTGAAAATCCTCGAAAGCAAGCTGTCCTCGATCGGCAACCTGGACCCGATCGAACAGACCGTGCAGATCAAAGAGGACACCGACGGGCTGTGGGGAATGAGCGACGAGGATTTCCAGAACCTCGACACCTATATCATCAGCTATTCGACCGACTGACAGTAAAACGCCCAAACGCCCCGCTTCCCGGCGGGGTGTTTTCTGCTGTGCCCGGGCGGCGGGTGTTGTTTGCCGACGCTAATCTTTGCGCCCGCCCCTTTTCGGAACCTCAAAAATGTGATAAGATAGAATCCTGATCCAAAACCTGCCCGGCTTCTGCCGGCAGGCCGAAAAAAGGGGCCATATATGAAAATTGTATTGATCTACTTCGCCGCGGTCAACCTCGCCGGGATGCTCGCGGTCTTCCTTGACAAATGGCGCGCGCAGCGGGAAAAATGGCGCATCCGCGAACGCACCCTGTTTCTGTTCGCCCTGCTGGGCGGCACGCCCGGCGTATACGCAGCGATGCGCCTGTGCCGTCATAAGACGCTCCACAAACGGTTCATGTGGGGGCTCCCGGCAATCTTTGCGCTGCAAATCGCGCTCGTCTGCGCAGCGGCATATTTTTGGTACACCCGTTTCGGTTTTCCTGTGAGGTAATGCAACATGACTGACTTTTTGATACATCGTTTCATCCCCGGCTGGCAGGACACCCGCGACGCGCGCGTCCGCGAGCGCTACGGCATTCTTTCTGGCTTCGTGGGGCTGCTCTGCAATGCGTTCCTGTTCGCGGTGAAGCTTGCCATCGGGCTGCTGACCGGATCGATCTCAATCGCGGCCGATGCGGTCAACAACCTCTCGGACGGCTTATCGTCGCTGATCTCGATCATCGGCTTCAAGCTGGCGGCGAAGGCGCCGGACAGCAAGCATCCGTTCGGCTACGGGCGGTCGGAGTATATCGCGGGGCTGGCGGTGTCCTTCCTGATCATGGCGGTCGGGCTGGAATTCCTGAAAAGCTCGGTGGGGCGTATCCTCCATCCGGCGGCGGTGCGTTTCAGCCCGGTGCTGGCAGGCATCCTGGCGCTGTCCATCCTGGTCAAGCTGTGGATGGGGCTGTTCAACCGGCGCATCGGCAAGGCGATCAATTCGGCTGTCCTGCTCGCAGCGATGCAGGACTCGATCAACGACGTTATTACGACTTCTGTCGTCATCCTGGGCATGGTTGCGGGGCAGTTCACCGACCATCCGGTCGACGGCTATATTGGAGTGCTGGTGGCGCTGTTCATCCTGTGGGCGGGCTGGGGCGTTGCGAAGGACACGCTTGCGCCGCTGCTGGGCGAATGCGCGGACCCGGAGAGCGCGGCGGAGATCGAATCGCTTGTGCTGGGCTTCCCGGAGATCGTGGGCATCCATGATTTAATTATTCACAATTACGGCGCGGGAAAATCGTTGGCTTCGCTGCATGCGGAGGTGCCGGACAGCTCAGACTTTGTTGCGGTACACGAGGTCATTGACGAGGCGGAAAAGCTGGTGTGGCAGCGCACGGGGATTTATCTTGTGATCCACATGGACCCGATTTCGCTGAACGACGAGCGCGTCAACGCGGCGCGGGATCTGGTAACGGAGACGCTGCTGTCGCTGGACGGGCGTTTATCGATGCATGATTTCCGGATGGTGGACGGCAAGAAGCAGATCAACCTGATTTTCGACGTGATCATCCCCTTTGAGTACACGCCGGAGCACCGTGAAGCGCTGCGCCGCAACCTGACCGACTTATTGAAGCGCCGCGACATCCGTTACAACCCTGTCATTACCTTGGAGCACCGGATGTAACGGTGCTGCTCCGCGAGGGGGCAGCGCTGGGGCTCTGCCCCAGACCCCGGTCCTACGCGGACAGCGCCAGAGGGGCTAGCCCCTCTGGACTCCCTTTTTCCGCTGCGGCGGAGGGGGGGCTCTGCTGGCCCTTTTTGCCTGCCGCCAGCCCGCCATGAGGACAGCGGGCTGGCTGGGCTACCGCTCAATATAAATGATTTTATGCTGTCTCATTCAGAAAGGAGACGCTATGCTGTTACTGAAAAACGCACATGTTTTAGACCCTTATACCGGTTTGGACGGCCTTCGTGACATCCTGATCAGCCATTCGGGTTCCATCCTTCAGGTTGCCGGGCACATCGACATACCGGACGCCGAAACCCACGACCTCGCGGGAATGACCGCCGCGCCGGGGTTCATCGACACCCATGTACACTTCCGCGACCCCGGGCAGACCGAAAAGGAAGATATTTTCACCGGTGCTCAGGCTGCGGCGGCGGGTGGGTATACAACGGTTGTCTGCATGGCGAACACGCTTCCAACCTGCGACAACGCCGAAACCCTTTCGGAAATCTACGCCCGCGCGGCACAGGTGCCCAATGTGAACATCCTGCAAGCCTGCTCCATCA
This sequence comes from Clostridiaceae bacterium, assembly GCA_009911355.1. Lineage (GTDB taxonomy): Bacteria > Bacillota > Clostridia > Oscillospirales > Butyricicoccaceae > QXXE01. Next base: position 26,629 of record QXXE01000022.1, read on the forward strand.
CCAAAGGGCTGCGCGGCAACGAACTGACTGATTTTGAGGCCCTGCTCAGCCTGCGCGCGGCAGGCTTCACCGACGACGGCATCAACCTGACCGACGAAGCGCTTGCGCGCCGCGCAATGGAGCAAGCGGCGCGCCTCCCCCAGCCCCCCCTGCTCTCCTTCCACGAAGAAGACCCCGCCCTTCTTGGCTCCCCCGGCGTCAACGCGGGCTCGGAAGCCGCGCGGCGGCTGGGCGTACCGGGCGCGTCCCCGCGTTCGGAGGAGCGCATGGTCGCGCGCGATATCGCCCTGGCCCGCGAGACCGGCGCACGCGTTGTGTTCCAGCACATCTCTTCGGCGCGCTCGGTCGAGCTCATCCGGCAGGGCAAGGCAGCTGGCGCGCCCATTTTCTGTGAAGCCACCCCCCACCACTTGAGCCTGACCGAAGACGCGGTCCTCAAGCACGGCACGCTCGCGCGCATGAACCCGCCCCTGCGCACCGAAGCCGACCGCGCCGCCATCGTCGACGGGCTCGCCGACGGCACGATCGACATGATCGCAACCGACCACGCCCCCCATACCGCCGCCGAAAAGGCCCGCGAATGGGCAAAAGCCCCCTCCGGGATTATCGGGCTTGAAACCGCGTTTTCGGTGTGCAACACCTTCCTTGTGCGCACCGGCAGGCTGACGAAAATGCAGCTTTTGGAGAAAATGAGCCGCAACCCGGCTCAAATCTATGCGATGCCGGACAAATCCATTGCGCCGGGAAACCACGCCGAGCTGGTTCTGCTCGACTGGGACTGTGAAAAAACCTACACCGCTTACCGCTCGAAAGCGTCCAACTCCCCCTTTACCGGGATGCCGCTGTATGGAGCGGTGCTCGGCACGGTATTCGGCACGCTCCTGACCCGCAGCTAAGCTGGACATCCTGCCTGGCCTGCGGCATTGCTGAAAAACGTAAGAGAAAACCGGACGGTCCCGTAACCGCCCGGTTTTTTAATCCTGCGCCCAAAGCCGCTGTGAAGCCCAGCGCCCCAGCCATACAGCACAGCACGGCAGGGTAAGGCCCAGCACGATAGCGGCCGCGCAAGCCGCCGGGATCGGCAACCCCAGCTTGCTGTACAGCACAAGCCCGACAAACCCGCAGCAAAACGGCTGGTGCAGGAGGTACACCCAAAAGCTCTCCCGTCCCAGGTAGGTCAGCCATGCGGTATTTTGCAGGCGCGCCGCCAGCTGGAACAGCCCCCGGAGAAACACCAGCCGCACAAGCAGCCAAACCACCTGCCACAGCACCGCGCCGTACCATGTCACAGTGTGTACGCCATATAAAACCACCCGCACCATCACGCCTGCGGACAGTACCGCCGCCAGCGCGGAACTCATGCCGCTGCGCTCTGGCAACGCCGGACGCACTGCAAACTCGGTGCCGTACACAAAATACACGGTATGGGTCAGCACCCGGACGGCGGCGCTGTTGCCGCCCCCGACCAGCGTACCGGCCACGCAGCCTGCCAGCGCGATTGCCCACAGCACTCTCTGGCGCGGGAGCCCCCACCGTTTGCAAAGGGAATCGGCTGCATACACCGCTGCTGTAATCCAGAACAGCACCCAGATAAACCACAGGTGCGCCGCATAGGGGCTGTCCTCGCACAGCGTCAGCTGCAGATATTCCCCCAGCGGCATCCTGCCGTATTCCGTCCCCTGGAATACCCGTGCCGTAGGCGGGAACCACGCAGCGAACGAAAACGCCGCATAGACCAGCAGCGCGTACCCAAAGAACGGCAGCAGCAGCGCCCGGGCTTTTTTCATGAGGAAGCGTCCGGGCGCTTCCTCGCGCCTGCCGCCCGCCATCCGGTAGGTTACCCCGGCCAGCACAAAGAACATCCCGTTCACAAACGAAATGATCAGTTCATAAACCAGCCTGCAAGCTGCGTTTGCTTCCCGCATATCCGGGCGGATCGAATGGATGAGGACGATCAGCAGGATACCGATCCCCCTTGCCGCGTCGACCCATCCGGCCCGTGCTTTCTTTTCCATGCCCTCCCCCTTCCGGGAACCGGCGCTCAGCGCGCGCCCTGCATCGCAGCCTCGGCAGCGAGGATATACAGCCCCTTGACCGCTGCGGGCCCGATCAGCGCCTGCCCTGCCCGGTTAAAATGGATATCCGCAGGGCTGCGGAGATACTGCCGGATATTTTCCGCTGTAAACGGGCATCCTGCCAGCTCAACAAGCTTGATCCCGCAATTTTTGGCCGTGGTACGGATCGCCATATTCAGCGAATCCACCTTTGATTTGTACTTTTGAAACGATTCCACCGACCCGAAATAGGGATATGTAAACAGCACGATTTCGGCTTTCGGATAGCGCTTCTGCATGGCCTGCACCATCTGCTGATAGCCTGCGGCGATTGACTGCGGTGTGCGCCCACGCAGGATATCGTTCGCGCCCAGCAGTACGAAAATCTCGTCCGGCTCGCGCGCTGCGGTATGCAGCGACATGCAGCGCTGGAGTCCGCCGCTGCCCTTCTTCTGCGCGGCCTCCTCGTACACGCCCGACCCGCCGACACTGTTATTGACGAGCAGGTTCATACCGAATTCCTTCGCGGCGGCATACCACCACTGCGAAGTCATGTTGTAAGCGTCAGGGTCGTTGCCCGCTGTCTTCCAGTTATCCGCTTCCGAAAGGCTGTCGCCCAGGATAGACAGGCTGCGCCCCGCGTAAGGTGTTTTCATCACGGTCATCCCGCCGGGGACAGATAGGCCCAGGAAGGGGATTTCCTCGGTGAACAGGTCAAATTCCAGCCGTACCATTTCCTTCGTTACCGGGATCTGGTAAGTCCCCTTGCCGCAGGCGCCGTTGCTGATCGGGATGGTCCTGCCGTTGCTGCCGATCGCCCAGATCTGGTGGAAGCCTTCCCGGGTGAAGGTCACTTCGACCCCCGGCACCTCGCGCACCTGCTCGGCAATCACGATATAAAAATACGACCGCCCGTTATTTTTCCCGCTGTCAACCGCGTGCCCGGTAAGCGTGAACGGCACGTTCACCGCTTCCACCGGGCTTGCTGTCACCGTAGGGACGGTGGGAGCGGCGGCCGCCGCCTCTGCCGTGCCGCCCGCTGCGCACAGCGCCGCAAGCAGCGCTGCCATGATCTTCCGCATCTTCATCGCTGCAAATTACCTCACTTCAAGCCTGATTGGATCCCGCGCACCACGTCCAGCTGGTCAAGCGCAAACACGCTGCGGCGGTCGTTGTAAAACCGTAAGAAATCGTCGAGCATCTCGTGCCCGTAAAGGCTTCCGTCGCCGTTCACCGCCCGTACAAAGGGCGTGTGGAACATTTCGCTGTTGTTCGACCATACCAGCACATAGCTCGCGCCCGAGGAAGCCGCCGCGTCCAGCAGCTTTTCAAACCACTGGCGGTCGGCGCAGCCCGTGCGCGGGAGCCCTGTCACCACATCGCCCAGCGCGGGGGAGGACGTGTTGACGCCCGTCTCGGTCACCGCGAGTACCTTGCCATGCTGCACGGCGAATTTCCGCAGCTGCGAAAGCCCGCTGGAAAAGTCCGCGAACCACTTGCTGCTGTCCGGCGAGGGGTCGGTCTGATAATTATCGTAGCCGATCACATCGACGTAAGCGTCACCGGGATAGCGCTTCTGGGCTTCCGTAAAGAAGCCGGGGTTGCCGTCCGGGCTGTAGACGTACAGCAGGTTATGCACCTGCCTTTTATCGCGCAGGTACTCAACCGTATAGCGGAACACCTTCTGATAGGTTGCCGCGTCGCACGTCGAAGTCCCCCACCAGAACCAGCTCCCTGTCCCCTCGTGGAAGGGGCGGAACAGGATGGGCCCGTTGACCTGGGAAGCATAGTCCGCGACCATGTCGAGATAGGCCGTAAACTGGGCGTTGTACGCGCCGCCGGGCAGGATGCCCTGCATGGGGTTCCCGCCCTTGTCGCGGGCGGTCGACGTTGTGAAGTCATAACGGGCATAGGCAGGCTCTTTCCCGGCCTGATACGCGGCGCGCACGCCGGCCTGTGAGAAGTTCGGCATATGGCAGGACAGGGTCACCAGCGCCCCGCGGCTGAGGCAGTAATTGGACAGGTAGGCAAGGGCCTTTACATTCGCCGCCGGTTCCCCGAGCGCGGCAATATCGATGCTGGGGAGCCCCTGCTGCGCAAAGCTGCTGTTCCAGAGTGCGGCGCTGAATTCCTTCCCGGCCAGCGACAGGCCGTCGAACCCGACCACCCCTGCGGGGGAGCCGGTCATATCCTCGATGTCCGAGCAGCTCAGGCCGTTCAGCGGGGAGGCCGCCGTGCCCGCCTTGCTCCACACGCTGTCCTGGTGTCCAAAAATCACATGGTCGCTGCTGCCCATTGCGGCGAGGTAACGCGCGGTGCGCACGGTTGCCGCTGTCGCTTTCGCGTCGGCAAGTTTCACCTGCGGGAGCGCCTGCCGCGCACCGCTCTCAAATGTGAGCACATCCCCTGCTGCTGCCAGTGCGGTCTGGCTGTGGCGCGGCACGGTCGTGCTGACCGAAACGCCGTCGCCGCTGCCCATCGTGTAACCCAGCGAAGCATTTTCCAGCCTTACCTGCCCCTGATAGCTGCACTGCGTGCCTGCAACAAAGACTTTGATACCGGTAACCGGCTGGTTGACCACCTGCCCGAAGGCGACGCCGTTGGTCCACACGCCGTTGACGTCGGTATTGACCGTACCGGAAAACGTGATCGCTACCCGGGCCCGGTACCATGCCGCGCCATCCCGCATGACCGGTTCGGTAAAATTGGACGCGCGCAGCTGTGCGGGCATGGCGCACTGCGCCCAGCGCTTGCCCTCGCCCACCAGCAGGATGGTTTCGACGTTCATCCGGCCTTGGAATTGGGGCTTCCCGTCCGACCGCAGCAGCAGGTCGGCGGTAAACACGACGCCTTCCCGGGGCGCGCCCTCTGTTGTGATGTCCAGTTCAAAGCTGCCGTCCATCCAGTCCCATTTGCTCTGCGGGTTGAATCGTGCGGGCAGGGTATCGGCCCCGGACAGTTGTGCAGCTACGGCGGCGTTTTCCCCTTCCTGACGCGGCTGCGCCGCGGCAACTGTGATATAGCTTGTTTCCGCTGCGCCTGCGGCTGTGCAGCCGCCAAGTGTCCCTGCTGCCATTGCCAGCAGCAGCCCACGCCGCAGCGTCCCTTTCAATTTTCCCGATCTTGCCACTGTAGTTTCTCCTCCTGGTTATAAGTTCGCCTTCGCGGCGCGCCAGGGGACTCTGTCCCCTGGACCCCTGCGATTTTTTTGGAAAAAAATCGAGTAAAAACTTCATCACGCCTGCGGGCGGGACGAAGGATTTTTTTGAGTGTTTTTTTGAGGGGCTGGTCTGTAAGGTGAATGTTAGGCCAAATCCGGCAGGCGGGATAAGCTATTGGAATATAGATTTTAGGCGCGCTTTCAGCATTTCCAGCTGTTCCAGCCCTTTTCCCCACAAATATCTCCATTCGTGCCTGCGCCGGAATGCTAGCAGCACGCTGAGCGCATAGAGCGCGGTACAGAACAGCCCGCGCAGCACCCAGCCCGCTAAATTTCGGACCGGCAGCCGGCTGCACAACGCCCACAGTACCACGCCGTCAGCCGCAAGCACGGCGGCATGCGCGGCATACCGCGCGTAATATCGTGCAAGCTTACACTTCCAGCCCTCCTGTACGCCGTAACGGAAAAACACGAACGGCTCTACCCAGAAATTTGTAAGCAGGGTGCTCGCAACCGTCCCGGCCACGACCCCGGCAATCCCGAAGCGCCCGACAAGCGCGACCGATACCGTAAGGTTCAGCAAGGTTTCTGCGATCGGCTTGTAACGGTCATACCAATAGAGCCCCATCCCGTCACGGAAGCGCAGCGTCATTTGCCGCATCCCGTGCAGGTAGAAATCTAGTACGACCAGCAGTACGGTCGGCAGCGGCAGGACGTATGGCTTCCCGAAAAAGAGCCGGATAAAGGGGTTGAACAGCGCGGCAAGGCACAGCGCCAGCCAACCATACAGCAGCGACATCAGGAAATTGAGTGCGCTGTGGATTTCATAGACCTTTTCCCGCCCGTCCGACGCGGCAAGGTTGCCGATTGCGGGAGAAAAAGAGTTGTAAACATAGGACATCATAGGCGGATGCTGTTGAGCACCATCTGATAGTTGGAATACACGCCGGCCTCTGCCAACCCCCGGAACATGGAGATTAAGAGGTTGTCGGTATGGGAGACGAACACGCCGCCCAGCCGGTGCAGCGACAGCGCACTGACCTGCCGGAACAGGCTGTGGCGCACCTCCTGCGAAGGGTATTCCTTCCGGTCTTCCCGGAGAAAGGGGTAACGGCGGTCAACAATCACCGAAAGGATGAGGTTTGCCGTCAGCTGCGAGCACATCTGGATCGCGAGGTAGAGATAAAAGTCTTCCAGCCACACGGTCACCGCCATTTGCAGCAGGATTTGCACGCTCCGCACCGCCTGCGTCACGGAAGTCGTCCGCCATGCCTCCTGGTGCGCGGCAAGCACGGACTGTTTATAGGATAGGAAATACCCTGCGGCTGTATCGAACAGGTACATGCAGTAGATCAGCCGCAGCCGCGGGACGCCCCCGCCCCGCACAAAGTACGGCAGCACCGGCAGCAGCGCTGCGCCCAGCACCAGCACCGCCCCGCCGACGATCCGGTATAGCACCCGGTAGAGGTTCATCAGGCGGCGCACAGCCTCCTTGTCGCCCTCAGCTGCGGGCTGGTAGAGCCCATAAACCATCGCCGTGCCAATGCCAAGCTCGGCAAGCGACAGCACGGTCAGGATATTGGAAAACAGCCCGTTCACGCCGAGGTATTCCTGCGCGAAATGCTGCACAAACAGCCGCCTCGACACGAACAGCAGGGCAAGGTTGACCATTTGCCCGAGGAAGGACACTGCAAGCATCCGCAGCGACGACCGTGTCCTCATACGCGCCCACCGGGCGCGGCGCTGTAGCTCATGCGCCCGCCCCGCTTTCCAGCAGCTGCTGTGCTGCGCGCGCGCCGATCAGGATTTGCCCGCGCTCATTCGGGTGCAGCGCCCCGTCGATCAGGTATGCTTCCGGCGCGCCCGACAAAATCCCACAGCCGGCGAGGTCGATCAGCCCGGCCCCGGCTTCCTCCGCAATGCTGCGCAGCAGCCCGTTCAGCTCCTCGAGCAGCTCCGGCGGGAGCGTCCGGCTCTCAAAATAGGTGCAGATGTGGATGCGCGCGTCCGGGTATTCCTTCCGGATTTTGGCCAGCATCGAGAGATAGCTTTGTTTGATCTGCTCAGGCGGGATCTGGTTGAGATAGTCGTTCCCGCCGAGCAGGATGACGATCTCGTCAGGCTCCTCGCCGTCCCGTGAAGATAAATCCCTGCATCGGTCGGAGTTGCCGGTTACAGACCTGCCGGGCGAAGGCTCCTCCGGGACGATAACGCCCGAGCCGCTGACCGCGTTGACCCGGCAGATTTCCATACCGGTATGCTCTGCCAGCACCGCCCACCACATCGACGCCGCACCGAAGTTCATATTGCTGTAATAGGCCAGGTCGTCCCACGGGATAAAGCCGGAAAACGCGCTGACGCTGTCGCCGAGCACCGAAAGCCTGCGTCCCGTAAGCGGGGTTTCCAGCTGCGGGTGCATGCCCGTCCCAAATGCGTGGAACGGCTCGCTGTCCGGCGCCGAGAACATGATGCCCATTACCGATTCCTGCACCGGCATGCTGTGTTTCCCGCTGCCAAAGGTACGATTCCAGACGATCTGGTAATCCTTGTCAAGCGCGAACACCTCGCGCTCCACATCCTCTGTGAATGTAAAGCGGACCTCCTCCGGGCGGCTGTGCTGGTCGCTGACAACCATCCAGTACGTGTTCCAGCCAGGGTCCTTCTCCTCCCAATATTGGTTCCCGCTCACCGCGTACCGGCTTCCGGCACGGAACTGGCACAGCAGCTCGCGCTCCACACCGGTTCCCTCCGGCTCCAGCAGCGAGCAGCCCGCCGTACACAGCAGCGCCGCCGTCAGCATGAGCAGCCCGCCGAACCGTTTCCTGTCCATCCTCAGCCATCCTTTCGCATCTGCCCGAGCGCCGCGGCTGCTTCATAGTTGCGCCTGCAGTTTTCCTGGTCGCGGCAGGGGAAATACCCGTTCAGCCGCGCCGTGTAGCGCCCCTCCATGCTGCCCGTATGCAGCATGGGCGCGAGCGCCTGTATGAGCTCCGGCACCCCGTCCACGACTGGACCGAAGCCATCCCTTTTATAGTCAAAATACCCCTGCGGGTACTGCCCGCGCCGGTATTCCGCATCGTCGTATTGATAATAGGCCAGCGGCTTTTGCTGGTACGCAAAATCGAAAAACACCGAAGAATAGTCGGTGATCAGCACATCCGCCTCGATCAGCAGGCGCTGCACCTCCCGGCCCTCCGGCTCCTGGATGCGCACCCGCGGAAAGCTGCTGCGGAAGCTGCCGAGGTATGGCAGCACCTCTACATGCGGGGCAAACAGCAGCGTATAGCCCGTGTCTTCCAACAGCTGCCCCAGCGCCGCGCTGTTCAACAGCTCCATGATCCCTTTATAATAGGTACTGCTTTCAAATTCCTGTGCGGAGACATCCTTTAGCGGCGCGCGCCAGGTCGGCATAAACAGCACCATGCCGCTTTTTTCCCGTTCCCCGCCCGTGGGCAGGCCGTCATACCGGCACAGCCCGAGATAGCGCACTACGCCGGGCGGATGTCCAAACCCGGCTGCAACCGCACCCGCTTCCGGCTTTGCGCCGCAGACGAACAGGTCAAGCCGCGCGTTTTCCGCGTGGCACCACGGCATGTCGTCCTTGATAATGCCATGCTGCAAAAAGACCAGCTTCCCGCTCATTTTCCAGATGCGGTCGAGCTTGGTAAAGAACCACATATCCGGCGCAAAGCCCATAATGTGGGTGCTGACCTTGTACTCGGCGAGCACAAGCGCCAGATAGTGTGAAAAGCTGCGGTAACCGATCAGCCGGTCGTCCGCGTTGAAAAAACGCCGGTCGGGGGAATCCGCAGACAACAGATAGCATGCGTTGACCTCCGGGTGCTCCCTGCGCAGGTAGCGGTAGAAGTACAGCCCGTTATCCTGCGCGTCGGTCCCGCGCTCAGAGACCAGCCATAAATGCCGGTATTCCGGGCGGCCCCGGAACAGCGGCGACACCGCCGCCGCCGCGAGGTAATTCAGGAGATACCAGAAAAACCGCAGCTTATCCCATAAATGCACCAGTTTTTTATGCATATGGCTCCCTCCCTGCACACTGCGCGAGGGTTTCCCGGATCACCCGCAGATACCCCTCCGCAGCGCGCGCATCGGTAAAGTTGAGCGCCTGCCGCCGCAGCGCTTCCCGGTCGGGCTCCCACTGCAGCGCGCGGAGCACGCCGTCCGCCAGCGCCTGCGGGTCGCCCGGCTGCACAAGCACGCCGAACGCGCCGCCCTTCAGGATCTCGCGCGGGCCGCTCGGGCAGTCGGTGCTGACCACCTTCGCCCCAACCGCCAGCGCTTCGATCAGTACGGTCGGCAGCCCCTCAAACCGCGATGACAGCGCCACAATGTCGGTTTCGCGGAAATAGGCCGCAGGATTTGGGACAAAGCCCGCGAAGTCGATTTTCCCTTCCAGCCCGGCCTGCTTCGCCTGCGCTTCCAGCTCCCCCCGCAGCTCACCGTCGCCCAGCAGCACCAGCCGGAAATCGCCGTGCCCTTCGAGCAGCCGCAGCGCTTCCAGCATCAGCGCATGGTTTTTGGCTGCGCAGAACCGTCCCGCCAGTACAATTACCTGGAAATCCCGGCCCTTCACAAGCCACGGATGCCCGCAAGGGGTTTCCGCCTGCTTCCAGAAGCTTTCGCCGATCACCGGGTTATAGACCGTCACGGCCTGCCCCGGCGGCGCGCCGCACAGCGTGGTATAATCCTCGCGCACGGCGTCTGAAACTGCAATCACGCGGTCGTAGCGGCGGTTGAACACCGGGAACAGCAGCTCCCGGATGCGCTGGAAGCTGTGCACCTCCTGCGAAAGCGTGCTGTGTACGACCGAGATAAGCGGGATGCGTGGCCTGAGCCCATATGTCGCAAGCGCTGCAACCTGGCTCATCTCGGCCGTCACCGACAGCAGCACATCGAACCGTCCCGGCCGCAGCACCCGCCGCAGCCAGCGCAGGTTCCCTGCGTTTTTGCGCAGCTTGCCCCGTTCGGGCAGCGCCATGTCGAGCACCTGCACCGCGGGCTCCAGCAGCCGCCGCACCGGCCCCTTGTCATGCCGGATCAGGATGGTCACCTCGTGCCCCAGCCTCGCAAGCCCGTTCGCGAGGAGCACAGTCATTTTTTCCGCGCCCCCGCCGTCGAACCGGTGGAAGAAAAAGCAGATCCGTAAGTTATCCATAGCCATCCTCCGTGCCGCAGTAGTCCTCATAGTGATACGCCATCATGAACAGGGACGCCGTCATAGCCAGCTTGCAGGCATACAGCGTATTTTCGGTCAGGAACGTCACATAGTTCGCAATCGTAAATGCCATTGCCAGGATGCCGTGAAGCCGGTCGGTCTCGGTTTCCAGCCGATGGAAGAAGAACTCCGCTTTATAGCAGAGGAACAGAACGATCCAAACGAGGAATCCGAAAAAGCCCAGCTCGATATACTGCCGCAGGAAGTCGTTATGGATATCGCCGGGAAGATAGCCGTTGCTCGCCCGCACCAGGTTGCCTTCCTGCATCGTGCGGGAAACAAACCCCGCGCCCTTGCCGAAATAGCCGATCCCCATTTCGTAATACGCTTTAATCTGTCCAAAAAAGTGTGCACGCGTGCTGGTATCGATCCCGATGGATTCCAGCCAGTCCATGACGCCGTAATAACAGGCCATGATATATGCAAAGCCGAGCAGCACAAGCAGCACGCACAAAATCCGCACTGCGCTGCGCGCCTCCTTCGCCGGGAGCCGCACCAGCAAAAGCGCGGCAAACAGCCCCACAAGCATCGCCAGCAGCACGCTGCGCTTGAGCCCCAACAGGAAGCAGGCCCCCGCCAGCGGGAACATCCACCATTCCTGCCGGAGCCGGGCGGCGCGGCGCATACCCTTTCCGCGAAGCCGCCGGTCAAACGCCGTCTCAAGCACCTGATAGAGCAGGAAAAAGCCCAGCATATACGCAAAGTTGCGCATCTCAAAGCTTTTCATGATCGGCCCGGTTTTGCCGGTAAAGGTAATGATCAGGTCGAAGTATTCCCGTAAGAAGGCCCCCGCGCCGTTGTCGATGATGGCCCTTACAATGTAAATGCCGTTCGCAAGCAGCAGGGCCCCGATAAACAGGCGCACGCCCTCCCGCCCAAACAGGTAGACCGTCGCGGCGGCGGCCATCACCCCGATGAGCACATACACAACAGCAAAGGTGCCCCGCGTGATCACATTCAGCGGGGACAGCGACAGCCCCCACACCAGCATAGAATACAGCACAATCCACAGGTAGCTTGCGCTGAGCGCCCAGCTGTAGCGCAGCGCGACTGCCATGCGGCGGGTGTCCGGCTGCACGAGGAACACCAAAAACGCCAGCGCAATAATTGCGATTGCCAGCAGGTACTCATACATGACCCCGATGCCGCCGATGATCACTCCTTCATTTGTAAAGTAGAACATCGTGCATGCCAGCGCCAGGTATACCCCGCGGAGCAGAAAGCCCTTGAGGCCCTTCATCGGTCTGACCGCGCCTTTTCCAGCCGGTCGAGCAGCCCGTCAAGGCCGCTGCCAGACGCTGCGGGCTGTCCCCTGCGGGAATCTGCCCCGCGCAGCCCATCCTCACGGAATCCTGTTTCGCCCCGCAGCAGATCCCGCCGCGCGCTGGGCTCACGGCGCAGACCGTCCCTGCGCGGGTCCCGCTCACGGCGATCCTCGTCCCGCTTATAGCTGCTTTCCAGCCTGCGCACGCCCCGCGCCCGTTCTTCCCGCTCGCGGCGCAGCTCCTTCAACCGGAGAAGGGCGTCCACCCGTGCGTCCGGCTCCTGCACCAGCTCCTGCACCGGCTCCGCAGCGGCCTGTGCGGGCGCATCCTGCGCGCCGCCCTCCGCCAGCCGTGCGTTGGCGCATTTCTCGATCGCCTTCATCAGCAGCGCCTTGATCTGGTAGAGCGCATCGCTTTTGCTCTCGGCAATGCCATAGCGGTACTCGATCTTGCATTCGGCGTTTTCGTTATAATCCGCCGCGACGCTCGCCGCGTACTGCATACATGCCTCGGCCTGCCCGTAGGAGGTGGACTTCGCGAACACAATAAACTGCCCCAGCCCGTTCACCGAGATAAAGCTGTCGCCTACGCTGGCAAACGCCGACTGCAAAATCTCGATCAGCTTGCGCAGCATCGCGTCGCACGCTTCCACGCCATACTGCTCGTTCTTATCCCGCACGTTATCCGCCGTAATTGCGACACAGCTGATGTGCTCGGGCAATATCCGGTTGGAATAGCCCTCCATATAGCGGTCGCACGCGCCGCGGTTCGGGATCTGGAATTTGTGATCCATGTAGACATGGTAATGGAAAATCTCGCCGACCCGGCTGAGCACAATGACCGCGATGGAAAGCATGACCGCAAACACAACGCTCACGATGCCGCTGTAAAGCACCAGCTTCATCCCCGGCTGCAAAACCACGTTGCTGCCAAGGCTGATATTCGCCGCACCTGCGTATTCATTATATTCCACCATTGTGCGGTCAAGCAGCCGGTAAAGCTCATTGAGGCGGGTAACGACGCTGTCCAGCATCGCTTCCGCCGTCGCGCCTGCGTTCGGCTCCGGGACCGCTGTGCGCGCGTCCTGCGCTACGGCTTCACCGGATGCGTTCACCGCGCCGGTAAACACCTCGATGATATACTGGCAGTAGGCGATGTTGATCTTGTCATACTCGACGCTTGTGCGGTTCTTGACGTAATCCTCAAGCAGCACGTCGTATTTGACGGTTTCATCCGGGCGTTCCCATTTGACATTGCTCGTATTCTCTTCCGAAGACTGCTGCATATAGCGGAAATAATCGTCGTCGACGTCATTGAGGATATATTCATATGTGATATCGGTGTTGCCCGACTCCCGCATCATACGGACATAGGAGGCGATAATATCGGTAATTGCCTCCGACTGCGAGGTGCTTGCGCTGTTGGAAATCTTGTAGTCCTCGATACGCTTCTGATATTTGGAAATCAGGATGCCCTGGTCACGGCTCGCACGGTTGTTCAGGATATACGCATACAGGTTCGGGATATCGGTTTTCGCAATGATATCGAACTCCCGGTACAGGTCCATGAAGGTATGCCCGGTCAGCGTGGAGCGGTAATAATAGAGCGGGCTGTTTTGCAGGGAAGCCACCCGGTTATAAAGCGACTGCTGGGTATCCTGCACATCCTGGTCGATGATTTCCGCCATTTCCAGGTAGTCGTAGCTGCCATCGTTCAGGCCGGAAAGGTTGCTGACAATTGCGCCGCCGCCAATATGGTTTTCCGCATAATAAGCGAGGAACGCGTCGAGCATGTTGTCCAGCACCTGCCGCGCAAAGTTTGCGGGCTGATCGGAATCCGATCGGCTGGCGTAAAAGGATACCATATACTTTGTCGCCTTGACCGTCGACTCCTCGCCCGCGTCGTTCTGGGCCTCCTGCATGGCCTTCTCCTCCTCGGAAAGGATGGGCTCCACAGAGACCCGGGACCGGAACTGGTCAAGGTTGTAGGAATCGTAATCGAGCCCCATCCGGCTGAACACGTCCTGCATAACCGGGACCGAATAGATTTCCGAGGTGTCGATCTCCTTGCCGTCCGGGGAAAAGCCCTCCGACGCGCGCGCGTTGGTGTATTCGATGATCGCCGAAACGGTATAACTCTGCTTGCCGGCAAAATATTCATAAAACACCAGCCCTGCAAGCAGCGCGCCGAGGATAATCAGTATCTGGAATTTCCTGATATATGCCAATGGGCTGAATTTTTGCATGTTACAGCCTCCCTGTCGTCCGCTGATACGGCCGCGCCTGCCGCTTCGGGGTTCCCCGGCGTTTCCTGTCCCTGCCAGCGTGCGCAATAACCAGCGCCGCAGCCGCGGCCGCAAACGCCGCCGTCAGGGTGCCGCCCCGCTTGATCCGGAACGCATACTTGAACACGCGGCCCTGGGGGGTGATCACAAGGGTATCCTTCGCGTTGGACGCGTCATACTCCTGAAGGATTTGGCGGGCGCTGTCAGAGACCCCCTGGAGCTCCGCTTTTGCATCCTCCAGCAGCTGGTCGACCGCCGCGCGGCTGCCGCCGCCGCCTCTTTCCAGCTGCCCGATCTCATAATGATTGGTCTCAATGGTTTTTTGCAGGTTTGTTGCGTTTTCCATAAAGGACTCCGCTTCCACTGCAAAGTTATCCACGCCAATCTTGGTGCGCCCCATGTAAAACTCCCCGTTTTCGTCGCGGGTCGGCACGAGGACGACGCTCGCCATATCGCGCTCGTAATAGTCGATCGCGTTCAGGCGCACCTCGTAAGCCGCGAGGTTCTTCATATAGCTGACATTCTTGATGGTGTTGTCGTAGCCCAGGCGCGAAATGTACTGCTCCCGGTCCTCCGAAACGCCGTTGGAAAGGATGTACGCCCTGAGCCGTTCCAGCGTGACGCTTTTGAATTTCCCGGCGCGCGTCCCCACGTCGCCGAAGTTCTCCCCCGCCGACGAGCGGAAGGTCGGGTTGTCAAACTGGCAGCCCTGCATGTAGTCCTGTATTTTGGAAGCCATCCCTTCCATCAGGTCGGGCTTGTCAAGGTAATCCGCGCTGTCAACCGCCGCAAAATCCACATCCAGCACGTTGGTCTTGCGCTCAAAGGATTCCCGGAACTGCGCGTGATAGGCCTCCGCAACGGTATCGACCGTCGTGCGGGGGTTGAGCCGCAGGGTCTTCAGGTTGGCAGTGTAGGTCAGGACGTATTCCGTCGAAACATAATACTGCTCGGCGGAAAGCGCACTGCCCGCAGCCAGCGGCGAGACCGAGAGCGCGCCCCGCAGCTGCCGCACCGACAGATCAGAGCCCATCTGCTCCAGCGCTTTCTCGAGCACCTCGTCAGAGATGATATCATAGGCGTTAAAGCGCGTGCTGTTGGGGTTGAGCCCCCGTGACGCTTCCTTATAGTTAAAGCCGATCACCGTGCGCGCCTCGGTCCAGTTGCGCATCAGCCCAACCCCGAGGAACAGCCCAAAATACAGCGCCGACAGCACGAGGATGACCGGCACCCGCCGGGCAAACCCGTGCAGCCCCGCGCTGACCCGCGCCCGCAGGCCCTGCCTGCCGCTCAGCAGCGACAGCACAGCCAGCGCCGCCAGCAGCACCGGGAGCAGCTGCACGGCATACCCGGCATATTTTACAATTTTCATGCTCAACCCTCCTTGCCTGACGGCAAAACGTCGATCATCACCAGCTCGGGGCGGTTGTTCACGCGCGGTACCCAGGTATGCCCCCCAAGCCCCCGGCTAACAACAAGCTGCGCCCTTCCGAGCGCATACTGCCCGCCGCTGTAACGCGGGAACAGCCCATCGTCCACGTGGTACAGCCCGCCCACAAAGGGCAGCCGTACCTGCCCGCCGTGGTAATGCCCCGCGACCGCCAGCTCAGCGTCCGCATCAAACAATGTTTCGTAAAAGATCGAAGGGTAATGGGACGCCATGATCCGGAATCCACTGCCCCCTTCCAGGCGCTGCACCTCCGCCGGGTCAAGCTCCTCTGCCTGCGAGGCAGGCCAGGGGAACACACCCAGCGTAACCGGGTTGCCGTGTATCACCAGCTCCTCACACCCGGAATACAGCACAGGGATGCCAAGCTGTATCAGCTGCGTATCGAGCGCTTCGCCGCCGTCCCCGCCGCCTTTCTCATACAGCAGCACCCCTTCGTGATTGCCCAGTATATAGAATACCGGGGCAATGCGCTTGAGCCCCCCGCACAGGTCCAGGACAACGTGCAGGTCTTCCTCGTCCTGATTGACCATATCCCCCGCGAGGAGGATGAGGTCGGGCCGTGCCTGCCGCACCGCTTCGATCAGGCCATAATTGCCCGCGCCGTACTCCTGGTTGTGCAGGTCGCTGAGCAGCGCAATGCGGAAGCCCTCCCGCACCCGGCTGGACTGCATCTGGTATACGGTTACTTCAAAATACCGGTTCCCCAGCGCGTTTGCCGCACACAGCGCAGCCGCCAGCACCAGCAGCAGCACTGCCCGGATGGCCCGCGACAGGCGCGCCCGCCGCCGTATATAAAGCGCCTGCTCCTGCCGGATGTCATCCAGCCGCATCCTTCACCAGCCTTTCATAAATCCCTTCCAGCTGCCGGATATTCTGGCTAAGCGAAAAGCCCTCCGCAACCAGCCTGTGCCCTTCCCGGCTGAGCCGGTCGCGCAGCCCCCAGTCGCCCGCGAGCCGCACAAGCAGCGCCGAAAGCCGGTCCACGTCGCCCGGCTCCATCAGGAAGCCGGTCTCGCCGTCCCGGATGACCTCCGGGATGGAGGCGATGCGGGTACTGATATTGGGGATGCCGCGCCCCATCGTTTCCAAAATACTCATCGGCAGGCCCTCCCGGTAGGAGGGCAGCACATGCACCATCGCTTCCGCAAGGCAGGCCACCTTCTCCCCGCCGTCAACCCAGCCCGCATGGGCGAGCCGGTGGGCGACGCCAAGCTCCTCCGCCTTCTGTTTGACCGCGTCTACGTCGCCGTCGCCGCACATCCACAGCTTGACGTCTTCCGGCAGCTGGCCATCGGCGCGCGCCGCGGCTTCCAGCAGGTCGAACGAGCCCTTGCGCCAGCCCTGCCGCCCCAGCATCACAATCCGCCGCGCTTCCGGGCGGTATTCCCGCTCCGGCGGCGCTTCGACCGCGTTGTGCAGCACGGTAACCCGTGCCGCCGGGGCCTTTTCCAGCAGCTGCCCGCGCAAAAACTCCGAAAGGACCAGGTTTACGCTGGCGGCTTCAAACACCTGCTTGACATATGCTTTCTTTTTTTCATCCAGCCTGGCATAGAAATCCTCAAATTCCGCGCCATGATGGTGGAGCACCACCGGGACATGCAGCCTGCGGCACAGGCGCACAAGCAGCGCCTTGCGGTAAAAGCTGCCGCGCTCGGCGATATGCAGATGGACGAGGTCGTACCGGCCGCGCAGCAGCGCCGCCGCCGCACGCAGCCCCGCTGCGGCAAAGCGCAGCGTCTTGCGCGCACGGCTGCCCTCGGTGTGGGTCGCAAGATAAGTGATCCCGCTTTTTTCCCAGCCGCCATACTGCAGGTAATTGCACACAACGGTCACCATGCCGCCCTTGACGCGCTGGATATCCGAGCCGCACATCAACACCCGAATCGCTTTTGCCATCGCCGTATCCCCCTTCCGCTGCTAACGCCGCAGCCGCCGGTACCGTTCCCGCCGCTCCTTCCGCGGGTCCGGCGCAGGCGCGGCTTCCCCGCGCAGCTGCTCATTCTCCTCCCAAAGCAGCGCGTTTTCCTCACGCAGCCGCTGGAGCTCGCCGATCGCTTCGTCGATCAGCGCCTGGTGTTCCTTTTCCTTCTCCGCGCGCCCTTCGAGCTCGCGCTCGCGCGCGGACAATTCCTCTTCCAGCCGCCGGATATACCGGTCAACGTCCAATTTCTGATAGCCCCCGAACCATTTTGTCCGGAACAGCTTCTGCCCCTTCTTCATGGCGCCTCCTTCCAGTATTTCAGGATCAGCCGCAGAATCTGCATATCCTCCACAAAATAACGCCGGAACAGCCGCCGGGGCTCCTGTAAAAAGCGGTAAAACCATTCCAGCCCGCACCGGCTCATCCACGCGGGGCAGCGCCGGACTGCGCCCGACAGGAAATCGACCGTCGCGCCCGCGCAGACCGAAACGGGTACGCCGTACCGTTCCCGGTTCTCATACACAAATTTTTCCTGCTTCGGGCAGCCCAGGCAGGCGACCAGGATATCCGGCTGTGCCGCGCGGATTGCCCGGCACACCGCCTCGACCTGCCCCGGGTCGCGCTCAAAGCCCATCGGCGGCGAGCAGCCGTCCACCCGCAGCGCCGGATACTGCTGCCGCAGCCGCGCGCAGGCCTTTTGCACCGATTCCCCGCTGCCTCCCGCAAAGAAGACGCTGCGCCCCTCCTCCGCCGCACGGGCGCACAGGCGCGGCACGAAATCCGACCCGGAAACCTTCTCTGGCAGCGGGCGGCGCAGCAGCTTCGAGATCCAGATGAGCGGCATCCCGTCGGCCAGCACGTATTCCGCCTTGCCGACCATCTCGCGCAGCAGCGCATCTGTTTCTGCTTTCACAACCACGTCGGTGTTCAGGAACACGACCGCCGCAGGCTCCCGGCTGCGCGCGTGGGACATCGCCGCGTCCAGCAGCGCGTCCATGCCGCACGCCGTGAAATCCAGCCCGAGCAGCCGCACGCGCCCCTCCCGGCGGGGCATGCCGGCGGTCAACCGGCGTCCTCCCCGAACAGCGCTTCCTCCAGCATCCGGCACCAGCAGTGGTACACCGGCATCTGTAGCTCCTGCACATGGGACGTGCGCGTCTCGGGCATCCGCACGGCAATATCCGACAGCGCCGCCAGCTTGCCACCCGACGCGCCGGTAAAGCCAATGACCCGCATCCCCGCCGCACGGGCGGCGACTGCCGCATATAAAATATTCTCCGAATTGCCCGACGTGGAGATCGCGAGCAGCACGTCGCCCTCCCGCCCGTAGCCGTTGACCTGCTGGGCATAGCACAGCAGCGGGTCCACGTCGTTGGCAAACGCGGTATCCAAAGCCGTGTTGGCACTGAGCGCTATAGCGCTCAGTGCCCGCTGGAGGGATTCCCCCAGCGCCGCCCCACGGACGGGATCTGCTTCCCTGAGCGCCCTTTTCTTTTCTTCTGGCAGCGCGCGCTGCTTTTCAAAGCCTTTCATAAGCTCCGCCACGATGTGCTGGGAATCGCTTGCGCTGCCGCCGTTGCCAGCAATCAGCAGCTTCCCGCCCCGCCGGAAGCACCCCTCCATCGCCCCGCAGGCTTCGAGCAGGCTTCCCTGGACGGGCGCAAGCGCCGGATACCGTCCGATCAATTCCTCAAGATGCTGTTCTGGCTTCATGCATCCATCCCCTTCTTCCCTTATCTGCGCGTGCCCGCCCGCTTCCCAGCCCTGGCCGGGAAACAAGCCGCCGCACTGCGCATACTCCTTTTTATGAAAATGATCCTTCGTCCTGTTCTGTCTCTTCCAGGAACTGTACAAATTCAGCGAGGCCGCGGAAGGACTGCTCCCCGCGGCAGCCCGCAAGCCCCGCCGTATGGCAGCCTGCGGCGCGCCCCGCCTCCATATCCCGCCCGCTGTCGCCAACCATCCACGACGACGCGAGGTCGATGTGGAACCGCTCCGCGGCTTCCAGCAGGAGCCCCGGCTTTGGCTTGCGGCAGGTACATTCCATCTTATATTCCACCCGCTCACCCGGGAACCCACGGTCCGGATGGTGCGGGCAAAAATAAACCGCATTGAGATAAGCGCCCTCCTGCCCGAGCAGCGTTTCCAGCTTGCGATGGATGCGCTCGAGCCCGTCCAGCGTCACCTCTCCCCGCGCAATGACCGGCTGGTTGGTCACGACAACCGTCAGCCAGCCCATGCGGTTCAGCTGCGCAACGGCCTGCGCAGCGCCGGGCAGCAGCCGCAGCTGTTCCTCGCTGCGCAGGAACCCGACCTCCTCGTTAAGCGTGCCGTCCCGGTCGAGGAAGACCGCCCGCCGGGGCTGCGAAAGGCTTTTGACCCGGCCACGCCGCAAGTCCTCTTCGGCTTCGCGGCAGCGCTCGGGCGTGCCCATATCCTTCACATACTCGGGCGAGTCATAGGCGTACAGCAACCCCTCGGGGATCATCGGGCGCAGCACCTCCCGGTCGAGGTCGAGCCGTTCGGCGCGCGCCAGGAGGCCGCGCCCCCGCAGCCACGGGAACACCCCCGGCGAAAGCATATGCATCCCCGCGTTGACCCGGTTGCGATACCATTGCCGCGCGTCCTCACGGTGCAGCCAGCCGGTTACCCGGCCTTCCCCGCCGGTCTCGACGAGGGCGCTGTCATACGGATGGCTGTTGGGGTGGGTCAGGATGGTCGCAAGCCCGCCCTTTTCACGGGTGCGCGCATGCGCCGCCTGGAACCGCGCAAGGTCAATATCAAACAGCAGGTCGCCGTTGAGCAGCAGGAAATCCTCTTCCAGCCGGTTTTGCAGGTAAAAAAGCGAGCCCGCCGTGCCGAGCGGCTGCTCCTCGGTGATGTACGAAAGCCGGAGCCCCAGCCGTCCCCCATCGCCGAAGTATCCTTCGACCATTTCATGCAGCCAGCCGGTCACCAGCACCACTTCCCGCACGCCCTGCGTGCGCAGGCAGCGCAGCTGGCGTTCCAGCACGGGCACGCCGTCCAGCGGCGCCATCGGCTTCGGGATATCCGCGTGCAGCTGCGCAAGCCGCGTCCCCCGGCCCCCGGCAAGGATGACCGCCGTCACGGCGCGCCCCCCTCCTGCCCGGCGATCCGGCGCAGCGATTCCACGTCCTCCGGGATGGCCGCGACCGACTGGCCCAGCCCGTCGCGCGCCTGCTCAACACCCCGGCAGACGCTGTCCAGCACATCGAGGTATTCCTGCAATTTATGCCGGATCTGCTGCATCTGCCCGATATTCTGGTCGACTGTGCGCCGCACGGCGGTCTCCGCCGCCCGCTTTTGCAGCTCGGCCTGCTGGGTTGCCTGATGGATCATATAATCCGCCTTCGAGCCCGCGTCGGTAAGGATATGCTCGGCCTGTACTTTCGCATCTACCAGCACATCCGTAACCGCAACCGTCCGTTTTTCATATGTACCGATCCGGTCCTCCAGCTCGCGGCACATCGCTTTGTAGTGCTCCGCCGCTTCCCCGGTCTCCATCAGGCGCTCGGCTTCGGCAAGCTCCTGCTCGAGATCCTGCTTTTCCTGCCGCAGCTGCCCGCACTCGCTTTCCAGCAGCTCGCGCGCTTCGGTCTCCTGCCGGAGCGCTTCGGCGCTTTCCCGCGCCTGCGCTTCCCGCTCCTGCCGCAGCTGCTCGCACGCGGCCCGCAGCCGGGCGCTTTCAGCTTTTTCCTCAATCATCGCCTCGGTATGCCCGCGCGCCTCGTCCTCCTTTTCCTGCTGCAGCCGCCCGATTTCCTTGCGCAGCCGTGCAGACTCCTCCTGCTCCTGCCGGAGCGCTTCGTCGCTTTCCCGCGCCTGCGCTTCCTGCTCCTTGCGCAGCTGCGCAAGCTCAGCGGCCAAGCTTTCGCACTCCGCCGCCTTTTCCCGGAGCGCCTCGTGCTCCTGCCGCAGCTTCCCATATTCGTCCCGGACGCCCCCGCACTCCGCAAGGTCGCGTTCCAGCGCTTCCTTCTGCTCCGACAGGCGGCTGTTTTCCTCCCGGAGCCGGTCGCATTCCTCGCCGCGCGCATCCAGCTCATCGAGCAGCGAGTCGGTCTCAAGGCCGTCCCGGTCCGCTTCGTCGAGCAGCCGCTCGATTTTCACCGACCGCGCCTGCTCCTCCCGGAGCGCGGCTTCCCGACCTTCGAGCTCCTTTTGCAGCTCCTTCTGACGCTTGCGCAGCTGTTCCATCTCCCCCATCAGGGAATCGACATACTCCAGGACGTCAGCTTTCCGGAAGCCCCCAAAAACCGTCGTATGGAACGGTTCCATCCCCGGCGCGAAGCCGTATTCCTCATTTCTGTCCATTTTACGTCCTCCTGCTATCTCCGCCGCAGCGGCCCAAACCATACCTGCCCGCTAAAAGGGGCGGGTGTCCGGCGCGTAATATACCACCTCAGTGCCCGAATCCTCAAACCGGAAGGGCACATACAGGAGCCCGGCGAGCGCCTGCCGCACCGCCTCCTGCCGCTCGGGCTCGGCATAGAGCAGCAGGAAGCCGCCCCCGCCCGCGCCCAACAGCTTGCCGCCAAGCGCGCCCGCCTGTTTCGCTTTTTCGTAAACCATATCCACGCTGTCCGTGGAAATTTCACTGTTCACACCCCGTTTGAGCTGCCAGCCGTAGTCCAGCAGCCGCCCAAAATCGGAGAGCCCCCCGCCGCCAGTCAGAATGCGTTCGGCGTCGCCTACCAGCCCCTTCACTTCCAGTAAGCTGTCCGTGCTGTCCCCCAGCCGATCCAGGGTCTTTTCCTGTATCTCAAAGGAGAAGCGCGAAAAGCCGGTAAAGAACAGCATCAGCCGCTCATTGAGCATCTCCCGGCGCGCGGTGGTAAGGATCACAGGGCGCACAGCGTAGCCGTTTTCCCCGAACGTGATCCGGTTCAGCCCGCCAAACGAGACGGCGACCTGGTCCTGAAGCCCGCCCGCTTCCCGGCAGAGCTCCCGTTCCAGCCGGATGGCCTCGTCGGCCAGCTGCCGCTTGCTTGCGTACTCCCCGCGGCTGCAATGGAAAGCGTTCAGCATCCCCACCGCAAAGGCGCTGCTTGTGCCGAGCCCCGACCGCGCGGGCAGGTCGGCTTCATAGGTCAGCCGGATCTGCTGCATATCCAGCATCCGCACGGCTTCCCGGATCAGGGGGTGCCGGATCTCGCTGCTGCCGGAAACCCGCTCGATCTCCGAATAGCAGAATTCCGAACGGTATTCAAAAAAACCGGGCAGGTGCCTGACCGTGACATAGCAGTAACGGTCTATGGTTGCCGACAGCACCTCGCCGCCATGCTCCCGGAAGAACTCCGCAAAATCCGTCCCTCCGCCGGCGAACGACATGCGGAACGGGGTCCGTACGATTACCACGCCTTCTCTCCTTTCTGCCGCGGGGCAAGGGGTTCCAGCCCCGCCGCAGTACTTGCGCCAGCCCAATTCGTGACAGGCCGACAATTTATTTACAAAATTATAATTCTGTAACCATGATAGCACACTGAATATATTTTTACAAGGCGTTTCGGAAAATTTCTGGCATTGGATTTTCCTTGCAGGGATGCGTATATTTTTACGTTCTTCCACATTTTCCCTCATCAACGCCCCCAACAGTATGCAAAAAACGTTTTTAAAAATCGGGAAAGCCGCCCGCGCGCGCCGACGCATCAGGCCCTCCCCTGCTTTTTGCAAAAACCGGAAGATTCGCCATTTTCCGCCATTCCCAGCACAAAATCTCCTTTTCGACGTATAAAATGCAGGGCGGCTCTTGCATTCGGTAATCCAATTTGTTATAATAGGGCAACTGCCATACACAGCCAAAATGAATGGAACTGGAGGTGCCGGGATGCCTGACGCAGCCGCGCCGAATGCACTCGTAAGCGTAATCGTCCCTATCTACAATGGCGAAGCATTCCTCGCTGACTGCATCGAGTCGGTGCTGGGGCAAAGCTATCCCTATTTGGAACTGCTGCTGGCCGACGACGGCTCATCCGACCGTTCGGCGGAAATCTGCGCGCAGTACGCGCTACGCGACGCACGCATCAAGTTCCTGCGCCTGCCGCACAGCGGGGTGTCCGCCGCACGCAATGCAGCGCTTGCGCAGGCGCGCGGAGACTACTTTTTCTTTCTCGACTGCGACGACCTCCTGCATCCGGAGGCGATCGGGACCGAGCTGCGGCTGATGCAGGAAGCCGGCTGCGAGATCGGGGCGCCTGACCTGTACAACGTCCCGGAAAGCTTCCGGCTGGATGCGCCGCCCGCTCCCAGCGACCCCGATTACCTTTGGCTGTCACCCGAAACGACCCGGGCGATTTTTACGGATACGGGCGATTTCAACTTATGGGCGATTGGCGGCAAGATGGTTTCCCGGCATGCCGCGAGTGGGATCTCCTTCCCGGAGGGCGTGCCCCTCGCTGAAGATACCCTGTTCCTGATCGAAGTATTGGCGCGCACGGACAAGCCATCCATACTCCTGTTGGGAAAGTGGTACTACCGGCGTATCCACCAGAACAACGCGATCCACCGCCGTACCTTTGCCGCGCGCGAGAATTACCTGAAATCGCTCCTCCGGCTGCGGGACCGGAGCTGGGAGCTGTTTGGCACGGTGGGATGCTGGGAACTGCGCAGTGTTTCGTATGTCTTTAACTGGTATCGGGAAAGCGAGGAACGCCCTGGCCTCGGCCACCCGCCGGACAAGGTCCGCCAGCTGCTGCTCGGCCTCCTGCGGGACGAGTACGCCCATCTTATCCCGTTCAAACGCCGCTTCACCGTCTGCCTTTACATGATCTGCCCGTCCCTTTACCAGCTTTCAAAGAAGCTTTTCTGGGCAATCCATAAGCTTTTCACCGGCGAAGGCGACCCGGAGCTGCATGGCCTCCTCCCCAAACCCCCGCCATCCTCCTGACCCACCCTACGATCGAAAGAAGGCCGACCACATGCCGCAAAAAGTCAACTACCTGCTTTCCATCCTGGAAAAAAAGGACCGGCACATCTTTGCCGCCCACCTGTTCCTGAACATTGTAAGCCCCGCGCTGGATATTTTCAGCTTTTCCATGCTGCTGCACCTCCTCAACCGCCTGCTTTCCGGGATGCAGCCGAACCGGTTCTGGACCGTCGCATGCGCCTGCCTTACAGCAGGCTGCGGGGCGAAGGGGCTGCTTGACCTCTACCGCGCACGGGTTGCGAACCGCTTCCTTTACGGCAGCGCACAGACGCTGTCATTCCGTTTTTTCGACCTGTTCCTGCACGAAGGGCTGCTCGACCATAATAAAAAATCGCCCATGCAGGCGGTTGAGATCATCTGGCAGGACACGCTGGGCAGCATCCGGATCGTGCTGGACGCGGTCAGCGTTGTAACCCAGAGCTGCACGCTGGCGGCTTATGCAACCGTCCTGGTATACCGGACTGCCTGGCTGGGCGTGGCGAGCATAGTACTGCTGATGCTGTGGATGGTGCTGCGCTACCACACGATGCGAGAGCGGATCGCCCAGTTCGGGGAGCTGCGCCGCAGCTGTCTGATCCAGGCAAACGCCAATATTACCACTTCCTTCGGCGCGTACAAGGAACTGCACACCAGCCGCCGCACAAAACATTTGCAGAACCGTTTCGAGGAGACCAGCCGACGCTATGCGAAGGTTGAATCGGATTTTACCTATTTGCAGAACCTCGCGCTTGTGCTGATCCGCGACAGTGTCATAGCCGCAATCTACCTGCTGCTGCTGGTTGTGCTGCTGTTCGAGATTGACCTCGGAACGATCATCCCCTATCTGGTGATCTATGCAACGCTGATGATCAAGCTGGAGCCGATCTCTTATGGGATTGTCAGCGGGCTCAACCGCATCCAGTTCTCGACCAAGTCCTTTGAGGTTGTGCGGGAGACCTATGAGCGCTGGCTTGCCTACCGGCAGGCCGCGCAGGAAGCGTCGCGCAGGCGGCAGATTACGCCGACTTTCCGGCACGGGCTGGAAGTGCGCGGGCTGACCTTCGGCTACCCTGGCAAGCGGCTGCTGTTTGACAATGCGGAAATGAGCATCCCGGCGGGCAAGACGGTTGCGCTGATCGGCGCGTCTGGCGCAGGCAAGACCACGCTGCTTGACCTGTTGCTGGGGCTGCTGCATCCGCAGGCGGGCTCCATCTGTTTTGACAGCTACGACCTTGTCAGCGGTTCGGACGGCGAGGGCAAATGCACCGCATTCCTCGGCGAGATCGTCAGCTACATCCCGCAGACGGTATATCTGAACGGGGAAACCGTCCGTCACAATGTCGCGTTTATGGAAAGCTATGACGGGATTGACGAGGAGCGGGTTATTGAGTGCCTGAAGGCAGCGCAGGTGTGGGAGGACGTGCGCGAAATGCCGCAGGGCATCGACACACTGATCGGCGAGTCGGGGGTTACGGTTTCCGGCGGGCAGCGGCAGCGCATCGCGCTTGCGCGGGCGCTCTACAAGGATTTCGAGCTGCTGATTCTGGATGAGGCGACGGCGGGGCTTGACAACCGTACGGAAAAAGCGGTTATGGACTCGATCGAGCGCATCAAGGGCGGAAAGACCATCCTGCTTGTGACCCATCACATGGCGCTTGCGGAGCGCTGCGACATGATTTACCGTATTGATGGTACAAAGCTTGTCCGGGTTCGGTAACCCACTATTCAGACGAAAAAAACAGCGGTAACCCGCTGTTTTTTATTGGTCTGCCCCGCCCCTCTCCGGAGGGGCGTCCTCGCGCCGGACGGCGGCAGGGCTCTGCCCTGCACCCGCGATTTTTTTGTAAAAAAATCGAATAAAAACTTCAGTCCCGCTGCGGCGGGGATTCAGATGATTTCCCACTCTCAATCGGCTACCTCAGCACCCGCCCCCACGCAGCATGGCAATCGGCGTTTGCAAAAACAGCTTGATATCCAGCCAAAGGGACGCGTTTAATATGTAATTGATATCATCCTCAACCCATTCCTCAAACTCCACGTCATTGCGGCCCTTACGCACCTGCCAGCTACAGCTCAGCCCTGGCTTGACGTACAGGCGCAGTTTCTGGTATTCGGTGTACTCTGCTGCTTCGCACGGCAGCGGCGGACGTGGGCCGATCATACTGAGATCGCCTTTCAACACATTAAAAAACTGGGGCAGTTCATCCAGGCTGAGCTTCCGCAACACCCGCCCTACGCGCGTAATACGCGGGTCATCCCTGATTTTGAACACCGGGCCATCCATCTCATTTTGTTCCCGGAGCTCTTCCAGCCGGGACTCTGCATCTGCGATCATGGTACGGAATTTGTACATTGTAAACGGCTTCCCGCGCAACCCAAACCGGGTCTGCTTGAATACCGGTCCCGTATGGGGATCATCTAAAACGATCAAAAGCGCGATCAACAGCATGACCGGGCTGCATACGACAATCAGCGCCAGGGACAACAGAATATCCATCCCCCGCTTTACCTTCCAATATTGGCGTTCAGACGCTTTCATGACCTGCCCCATCCGTTCGGTACATAATACAGATGTCGTACCTTCCATGTAAACAGCTCCTCTCTCTCCAAACCATTTCATCTTTGGCTCGCGATCTCTCCCCGCCTGCGGAGGACGGCCCCTTTCCACCCTGTTCCCGCAAAGCGTAACGGCAATTGCCCCTTTCCCGGCGGCCGTTGTACAGTCATATTTGCTTCCCTTCCAATCCACTTTATCGGAAATTTTTAAGCATCCAAAATCAAAGAGCGGCAAAAAAATTTGCACAATCAATTTGCTAAATTTTCCCACTCCGTCTGATCTTTGACCGGGTTCTATACAGTTTTTTGCCGATATAGAGATTTTCCTATAGTATATCATACCTTTCCTACCACCGCAAGCCATATTTCTCAGCATGGCAAGAAACTGAAAAACCAGCGGCACCCGACAGCGGGAACGGTTCCCGCAAACCGGTATACTGCTGGTTTTGATCCAAATCCATCAAAAATCAGCCCCTCTTACCTTTCGTGTTGATGGTCGATACTTCCGGCATTTTCACCAAGCCGCATCTTGGGTAACGCTTACAGACACGGTATGATTAGAATGGAAGATTTGAATTTTGAGGTAGGAATGAAGGATGGTTAGTGATTTTTTAGGAGCAGCATTTCCGTGGATTTTAGATAGTGTCTACACAAGATGGAAAACTTGTGATAAAATAGAAAGAAACAAGGAAAGACGAGGGACAAAAAATGGAAGCATCCTATCATCGGCATGACAT
>QXXE01000214.1 GCA_009911355.1 Clostridiaceae bacterium
AACAATGTTGGATAATAAATAATTATCCCTTAATGCGTTTAGCAGCTTATTTTCACTTAACCGCTCATCAATGCTTTACGATAAAACGATGTTTTCTATAAAAGTAAAAGTGAGAGTTTCTTTTATTTGAGTGGAGGACATTGTTCCAAAAGCATTTGATATGTGAACTATAAATATAATTATTATCGCATTAAAACGGAGGATTTTAATGGTTTTTATAGGCTATTCTAGCAAGGAACGATATTCTGTTGTAGAACCAATATTATTTCATCTTAAGCATTTTGGACTAGATGTGTGGTATGATTTTCATGATATGTTTTTAGGCGATGATCGCTACCAAATAAACTTCAAGCAGGGGATTGGAAAGTCTTCTTACGTCATTTTTATTATTTCTCCGCATTTTTTTGAAAGCAAATGCGCTATGGATGAATTGAATTATGCAAAAAGGATGATTGAAAATCGATCTACAGTTATATTTCCGATTTTTTATGAGATGAAACCGAGCGAATTACCACAGAAATTTAATTGGCTGTGCAACATTATTTACAATGAAGTAGATTCCAGTTCTGGTACAAAACATGTGGCATACCAAATCATCGAGCGCATTTTTCAGGATGAGCTTCAGCAATATCCTTATAAAGAACTGAGTACATTCTCCAAAGAGCATATCTTTTCAGATAGATATATTGATAGGGTGATAGAAAGTTGGGCTGCCGTTGATGAGAGGAACTTTGGGGTGCGTATTGGTATATTATACAGTTTGTACCTGTATTTTCCTTGTGTTGAAACAAAGTACAGCAAAGCAATTAATTATATTTTTTTATTATTACAAATGAATGAAAATATCAATCACCTTATTTACAGCATATTCGAAAAGTCAATTTTAGCATACTGTATTCAACAACTAAAATGTTGTCAACTTGAGCAATTTTAACACTAATGTAGTAATCTTTTGTGCATTACACTCTGTTAATAAATCCTCAATAGAAGTCTCTAAATACGGATATGATGTTAAGTGAGCTTTTACATCTTGCCATATAAGTCTGCTCTCAAAACCAGTAGCTCCGATTGGCAATATAACTTTTCCAAGTTTTTTCGCAATTTGATATTCCTCCCACACCCCCTTCGAGCGACCATTGTAGGAGGAATGTCCGTATATAAATATAGCAACACGATTGTCTCCTATCAGCTTTTCTCGATATGCAGTACGTTTCTTTTCACTCATCGTGTCATCGAATGGGCGTATCAAAAGGCGTCGTTCGATATGCTGATAACCATTTTCAAGGAGATGCTGGATAGAGGGGCCAGCAACAAAGTAACCAATTTTTCTTCCCATCCCTGTACAGATATTATATCCTGCATCAAGTAAACCCACACTTAACTGACGACAAAGGTTACAAGCATCATTTTCTATTTCCGGAGCAATATCCCCCAAACGACCAGAAATAAAAACATTATTTGCTTGAACTCGCTCAAAAATATCATCGAAGATTCCCGAAACATCACTATATGAATTAACAAGCAAAGTTTTCACATGATAGCGTTGCTCTAAATCGAAAATTTTGTACTCAAATTCCGGATCATCTTTTCTCTCTTGGATAGAAAAATGTGTATTACATAAATCACCAACAAAACGTTTGATGCTGCTTAATGTAGACTTTATAAGATTATCCTGAAAACTATATCCATAAAATAAAAATGTATTAGATACTAACTCCTTTTTTAAAAACGTCATCATAGTAGGATGTGTTTCCTCATACGTTTCCCAGTCTTCGGTGGTTATTACAATATGTTCCAAATCATTGCAATCTCCATTTAATTTGTACACAATAGTCGCATCCGAAGAAGTGATATTTGCAAGGCACCTGTCGCTATTAATAACCTGATGCCTAATGAAATTTTTTTGCAAAATACGCTCTATGCTTGTATCAAAATTAGTAGTCCATATGGTGCGTAAATTCAATTTAAGAATCTTTTCTAAGACATCATTTTCGGTCTTAAAAGAAAACAATGAATTGCCAATATACTTTCGCAAATCCGGCTTACCGTACATGTTTTCATAGTATTGTGACAATGCAAAATAATCATGTTGTTTTTCGATATCCAAATGCAATCGTTGCGCCAATGGCTCTAACAGCGATTTCCACGTTGGGATGCCGAGCGGTGTTGAAAGTCCTGCGCCAAAGAACACTGAAAATTCATTATTACATATTTTTTGCGAAATATAATTTACAAAATCATCTCTTGAGATTGGCATTAATATTACTCCTAATTATGATTGAGAGAAGCTGTTTTTCAAAGCATTGATGAGCGGTTAAGTGAAAATAAGCTGCTAAACGCATTAAGGGATAATTATTTATTATCCAACATTGTT
>QXXE01000215.1 GCA_009911355.1 Clostridiaceae bacterium
GCTGTCCTCCTTTCTGCGGGTCGTTCCCCCGTCCTTTTGTGCCGAGAGGCACAAAACGCCGTCTGCAAGACCGCACATACCACATTCATGTGGTATATAAATGCGCCCTATCGGGGAAAAAGTAGGGGCGTAAGCCCGTTACCCTTGCGCCCCGCCCTCGTTCCGGCTCCCGTCTGCGCCGCCCTCCTTGTGCAGGATGGGCGGTTTACCTGCTAAGGGTGTCGGTCATAACCGCTCTTTTCGTAGATACAGAATTAGTTGAGCGTGGTAGACAATGAAAATTAAATATGCTATTATTTAAGTCAACTAATTTTAAGGGGGTGCATTTATGATACTTGTAGATATATTTGATGCGGCTCGTGAAGGCGACTGGGATGCCTTTCAAAAATTCTTTGATGGCAATGTCAATCAAGTCAATCCAAATTCAAACTACAACCTCTTGCAGTTAGCAGTGACCTCGACGAAAAATCCAGAGGGTAGGCTTGCAATCGTTCGTTTCCTGTTGGAGCAAGGGATTGACCTCAATTATAGGGAAACGAAATACAAGAGGAATGCTTTGCACATTGCATTTTTCGGCTTTCTGAAAGGCGACATTGAATACCTTAAGAAGCAAACAGAACTTTTAATTTCGGCTGGTGTTGATGTGAATGCAGTTGATAAATTTGACGCAATTCCTCTAAAATATGCAATTACAATTTCCAAACACCCAACAGAAGAAATGAAAGAAATATACTCAATGCTCATTCGCTCTGGCTCTGACTACAAGAAGAAAGATGCTTTTCAAAAGTCTTGCCTTGACTATGCGCAAGAGTATTCATGGCGAAATGGGTTTATTGAAATTGTGAAAGAGATTGAAGGATAATTTACCAGCCCCATCGCTCCCTGTGAATACTCGTTACCCCTGCGCCGCGCCCCCGTCTGCGCCGTCCTCCTGCGCTGTGTGGGCGGTTTTGGCGGCAGGCTGGGTGTTATCCCTACCCGCCGTTCCCGCGCCCTGTGCGGGGGCTGTGGCGGCGTACTGGACGGTCAGGCCGTCCAGTACGCGGCGGGCGTGGTCGGTGGCGATGGTCTGCTCCACAAAGGTCTTGAACTGTTCCTCGGTCAGCGGGATGGTGTCGGGCAGCAGCTTCTCGATAAACCCCATGCGCTTGCAGAGGCGGTTTGTCCTGTCCTTGCGCTCCTGCTCTTTCTGCTCCTGGATAAGCCGCTTTTTCTTGTTTTCAAGCTGCTTGATTTCTTCCTCGATGCTTGCGATTTTCTCAATTTTGGTCTTTGCCATTGTCAATTTCTCCTTTCAATTTTTCAGTCTGGAATGGATGGGAATGGAAAAGCCGCCACGCTCTTTTTGGCATGGCGGCTCGGTGGGGTTCAGATGGCGGCATGGGCGGCTCCGGCTTCCTGCGGCCTGATTTCGTAGGCTGTGCCTTTCAGGATTGCCGCCCGCTGTGCTTCCTCGGCGGCTTTCTTGGCGGCTACCTTTCGGGCATAGCGTACCTTGTCCCGCTCACGCAAAGCCGCCCGCTGTTCCTCCGTCATTTCGTGGCGGCGCTTTTTCTTGCTCTTTCTTACCGGCGTTTCCTCCGGCTGTTCCTCCTGTTCGAGCAGGTCAAATTTGCCGATAAAGTTCAGATAGATTTCAACCTCCTGCTCCCGCACTCCGTTTACTTTGGTGGCTTCGTGGACGATTATCTTCTCCACAAATTCATTCAGCAGGGACGCGGAAAACTCGGTAAACTCGGTGTGCCGCTTCACCAGTTCGATAAACTTGTCAGCCCTCACGCTGTCGGTGTTGTAGCGGTCGATTTCGGCCTGTAACCGCTCGATTTCCCCGTCAAGGGTTTTCTGCTCGGTGTCGTAGCCGGTCAGCAATTCGGAAAAGTGGTTTTCGGGTATCTTCCCTGTGGCGTAGGTTTCATAAAGTTTCTTGATTAAGCCGCCGATTTCCTCCCGCCGCCGCTTGGCCTTTGACAGTTTTTTGCGGCTCTCCTTTACCGCCGCCTCCTGTTGCAATGAGGATTTTTCGCGGACACGCTCGATAAATTCCGCCTCGTTCTCCCGCACATATCCGCTGATCCGCCGTATGGCTTCCAGCACCAGACTTTCCACAACGCTGACGCGGATATAGTGGCAGGTGCAGCTTCGGGAATAGTGGCGGTAGCTGGAGCAGACATATTCATGGTGGGGATGGTTCGGCCTGCCGGTGCTGCCCTGCTTGTGGTACATCTTCTGTCCGCAGTCGGCACAGTACAGAACGCCGGTCAGCGGGTTCGGTTCGCCGCCGATGCGCTCTTTGACGCGCTTCGTTTCCCGCAGACGCTGAACGACATTCCATGTTTCCTCGTCAACGATGGCGGGGTGGGTGTCCTTGAAAAT
>QXXE01000216.1 GCA_009911355.1 Clostridiaceae bacterium
GCGCGCCATGCCCTCCGGGCTTTGGGGGAAAGGGAGGAGACGGCGACCATGATTTCGGCTTTGCCGCCGATTTCGCGGGGCTGTGCCTTAACTTCATACTGCTGCGAATCCCGCTGAATTCTTTTTTTGAGTGTTTCGTAAGAAATACTCTCAAATCCCGCCGCATCTTTCAGCGATACAAATACCGCTTGCATTGCCCTCCTCCTTCCTTGCTACAATCATGCTATTGTGACTTGGTTTGCTGATTGTCAAGGTCGAGGGCGGCAACGATAGGCTTGAAATACTTTTCGCCGGAGCGTGACCCGTGTAGAATGTAACTGAGATATTGCGGTGATGTGCCGATCTGCGCCGCCAACTCGGTTTTGGTCATGTCCTGCTCGATAAGTGCTTTTACAACCGTCTTGCCAAAATCGGTAAGCCTGTTTTGCGTTCTTGCCATTGCTGTCCCCTCCTTTCTGGAATGGCGCTGTAGGGTGTTAAAATACTTTCAATTCTATGACCTTCCCCCTCAAATAACCGTTTGCCTGCTCGAAGGTGAGGCTTCCGACGATTTCACGGCGGATGGTGTGGAAAAAGTCAACCCGGATGATCTTGCCGAAGGGGGAAACCGGCATGAGAACGATATAGCCGGAATAAATACCTTTCGCAAGCTCTGTAAAGCGTTCCAGGCCCGTCCCTATAGGGATGCTGCGCTCCTTCTCGATAAGCCCGCGAAGCGTGTTTGCCGCCAGAGCGCGCCCCTGGCACTCATCCGGGGTAACGCCCGGGAGCCAGAAATGCCAGAAGGCGAGCGCCTGTTCTGCGAGGGTGAGCGCGTCCGTTTGCTGTGCGGAATTCTCAAAAATGTTGTCTGCACTTTTTATATCAATCATAAGATTTCGCCTTTCTTTATCATTCCCAATTTGGTATAATGGGGCGTACAAGAACAGGGGGGTTATAATGTATCAATGCAGTTTCTATAATCTCTGATTTCTTCGCTGAACTGATACATCTTTTCAAGTTCTCTATATTGCTTGTTAAACTCTCGTTCTACAACTCTTCGCGTCCAGCCTATCAAACGGCTAAGTTGAATGTCTGCCTCATAGCACCTCTGGAATATATCCCGATAGCGGATGCAGTCATTTCCTGAGCAGTTGAAAAGGAGTTTCTCACCCAATTCGTAAAGTTCAATTGGCGGAACAGAGCAGGCCGTAGGCGGATTCAAAAAACCAGTCTTAGAACGTTTTTCTCGCTTTAACCTTTCTCGTTCAGCACGCTTATTCAGCGGGGAAAAAGGCATATATGAAGGAGTGGATGCTGCCCGATGTTCTATATTAGCCCGATCATGCTCATAATCTCTGGTTTTTTCTGATGACTCGTTTGCATAGCGCCCAATTTCTTTAAGGCAACTTTTGAATTGCTGAAAATCCTTTAATGCATCAAGCACCATCATCAGGGGCGTGTGATCAGTTGGCAGGGCAGGGTCGACTTGAAAGCGTTCGTCGCTGATCTCCACGACGCCTAAATCCGCCAAGGCTCTTGTATAGCCATAAAGCCGCTGGGTTGTGATAAGGTCGCCGAGGCCCGGAACGGTACAGTTTTCATTGACAGCTTTCAGCGTTGACTTTTCTGCGTTAAAGAGGGCGACCGGGTCAACCTCTTCCTCGGAGCAGTCGGTATTGGATTCCTTCACAATGGTGATCTTGACCAGCGGCTCGTCCACGTCCTGCTCGGCTTCCAGGCTGCGGGCCTGCTCGATCGCTTCCTCAAGGGTGTCGGCGCTGTCAAATTCCATCACATCACGGTCAATGTCAAGGACGCCAGTGTACTGCTCTGCGTCGATCACGCCGAAGAAGCCGAGCCCTGTGCCCTCGTTCATGCGCTTTTCGCGATCGTTGAACCGCACGACCAGATAGCCGTTGATCTTCTTGATTTTTCTCATTTTTCTTGTCTCCCTTCTGTACGTGGTATCTTGGAATCAGGTGTTATAAGGTAAAAATGAACGGCGAAGGCTTGATTGCCTTGGAGTATGGATTGGGAAAAGGAAAGGTAGAAAAGGAGTGATATATGCGCCTTCGCCGCTCATTTTCACCTTATCTTTTGCCTGCCATCATCAGTGCCGAGAGGCGGTCTCCGGCAGACGCCCGGGAAGGGCGTTTCGGCTTAATCGATGAATTGAGAGAAGTTGCTGCCCTCGACGATGGTCTTGACAACGTGCTTGGCGCTGTTATAGTCGAGCACCTCCACCTTTTGGATGACGCAAAGCCCGTTGTAATGGAATCGCTTGCGCATATATTTCTCCTCGCAGTCGGTGCAGCTCAGCTCGTGGATATACTGCGCCAGCGTGCCATGCGCGGCAAGCATTGCAGGGG
>QXXE01000218.1 GCA_009911355.1 Clostridiaceae bacterium
ACGCCAGCCCCCGATATTCTTCAGCGATCGCATAAAATTCGTCTGCCGTGACCGGCACGCGCCCGCCGAAATACTGCACGGCTTCTGCGAAGGTCATGTCCTCACGCGTGAAAAGTGTTTCAACGTCCATCTTCCAGCGCCCTCCCTTCAAGGTTTGCGCAAGCCATTGCCTTTTGCAGCAGCGTTTCAAGCGCTTTTGTATCCATTGAGCGATAAAGCGCTGCGACGGCTTCCTCGTCCTCCATCATCTCCCGCAGCTGTTCTAAACTGTCTGTGCGGTCAAGTAATTTGAGAACCGGCGCAAACATGTCGCGGAAGCTGCCAGCGCCCCGACGGATTGCGGCGGCTGCAAGCTTGTCGATGTGTTCCTGCGTGCCAAGAATGCCGCCGCGCCCGATCCTGAATTTGTACGGGGCGCGGCGATTTCCTCGCCGTCCTCGGGCTCGGGGATGCTGAACTTCTTATAGATATAGCTGACCGGCACGCGCAGCCCGGTTTTTTCCACCAGCACACCGAGTATATTTGCGGTTTGCAGCAAATCCTCGGACTCCTCACAGTCAAAGCGGATTTTGGGGATCCGCTGGCTTTCCCCGAAATTGAACAGGCACAGTGGACGGATCAGGTCTCGACGCAGGGTCGCCGCAAGCGCCTTGCAGTCTGCGACAATCAGGTCGTGCCGCACCTCGTTATGGGTTTTGCTCTGCGCGTAGCTGCCGCCGCCTGAATCTGAGGTCAGCGTCTGTCCGAGGACAGCCTTGCTGATCTGCTCGTCACAGAAGCGTGCAAGCCGCTCGTATAAGTCGATGGAGCCCGATTTCTCGGTCGTGATGAAGTCGATCGACGTACCGTCCGGGACGATGCCCGCCGCGTCTGCGCCAATCTGCACCAGCGCGCGCATGAGCGCCCGTTTGTCTGCATCGCTTGCCCCCGGCTGGTACTTGCCCAGCCGCATAGGCAGGCCATAGATTTCCGCAAAGCTGACCCAGTCCTTGAGATCGTAGTTTTTGAACAGGTACATCCACGCCACGACCCGGAGGATGCCCGCCCGCGAGGGGTGGCCGCTGCGGGCCTTGTACTTGTGGACGATAAACTTGTTCGCCGGGAGCAGCACGCCCTCGGGCGCGTCCGGCGTGCGGACTTTGAAGGAATCGTCAAGCGAGTCCCAGAAGAACCGCTTCTGATACCGTGAAATAATCTCCTTCACAACAACGCGCCCTGCATTGTCGTAGCCCCACAGGATTTCCGAAACCGCAAAGCCCTTGCCAATCGCGTCCAGCAGGTCGGTTTCGATCTCTTCCAGGCTTTCCAGCCCGCCGAGCTGCTCGGTGATGAAGTCGGCGATCTCACGGTCGCGCGGCTCGTCGCCGAAGGGGATGATCTCGAAGTCAAGCCCGGTGACGGCGTTCTTGCGGGTTTGCAGCTGCGAGAACAAATGCGGGTCTTTTTCCTCGATATCCTCAAACAGCTCCATCTGCCGGAGCACATCGCCCGTGTCAGCCTCCCGGAAAATCCCGGCAAGCCGTTCCGGGGTCAGCCCGTTTGAAGGGTATTCGCTGTATTTGTCTGTAACCTGCCGGACGGCGATTTCGCGGGTTTCCGGCCTGCGGCGCTGCGGCGTGCCGTGCCGCCTGCGGGCGTTCACGGTACATCCTCCAGGCGCAGCCGCGCGGCTTCAAAATAACCCGCGTCCAGTTCTACGCCGATGTACCGCCGCCCTGTCTGCTTTGCCGCCGCCAGCGTCGAGCCGCTGCCCGCGAAGGGGTCTAAAACCAGGTCGCCCGGACGCGTGACCGAGGTAATGATATCTTCCAGCAGCCCGACCTGCTTTTCCGTAGGATGCACCCGTCGGGCGCTGTCCAGCTTTTCATAAGTAAGCAGGTCGCGCGGGCGTGTGCCGGGAAAGGCAAATTCCCCTTTCACCGCAAACAGGATATTTTCATGTACCGGCGCGAACTGCGCCCGCGTATTCCCCATCCCATGATGGACTTTGTTCCAGACAAGCTCGCTTTTCACCCGGAAGCCCGCAATCCGCATAGCGTCGATAAACGCCTGCTGCACGTCCCAGCGGGTGAAGCACACCAGTACGCCGCCGTTCGGCTTGAGCACCCGGTACGCGTCGTACAGGAACCAGATAAACGGGCTCTTGTCGTTTGTAATCTGCTTCCCATTCCTCGATACATAGCCAATGCCATAGGGCGGGTCGGTGATTACTGCGTCGAT
>QXXE01000219.1 GCA_009911355.1 Clostridiaceae bacterium
ATGAATCTCTGGATGCTGCTTAGGCATTGATATCCTTGTAAAAAAAGTGTCAACCAATATTGACAATATCATTCCGTAAAATAAAAATATGTTTTAAAAGATAAAGAAAAAGAGGGATTCCGTAGTAGTCGGCATTGTGCCGTAATGTGTATAACTGGCTATCTTATGGAATTGTGGGTAACTCTGTTTGCAGGACGTGGGAAAGCTGCTCTTTGCTTTTCCATGTGCTGTGAACAGAGTTATCCATGATTCCATAGCCTGTTATGCACATTTCCACAATGCGCCCTTGCTTTTCCGGCTCTTGATGTTCAGACGGGGAGGCTATGCGGTTCTCTCTGCTTCCTGTTTTTTCCTGTGGTATGCTTCCCTCCTTGCGGCAAGATAATTCTCATAGCGTTCCACCGCTTCGGGGTTTCCAGTGGCGGCTTCCTCATACATTTTCTGCCGGGATTTCTTGGTGGCTTCGGAAGCATACGCCCGCTTTTTCGCAAGCTCTGCCGCCGCTGCCGGGTCGGTTTCGGCTTGCCGTACCAGCTTTTCCCTTGCTATCTTTTTCCGGCTCTTGTGGGCTTCCAGACGTTCCGATTCCTCCGGCGTTAAGGCTTCCCCCTCTTTTTGGGCGGCGGCAAGCTCTTTGAGTGTTCTTGTCTTTGGCTGTCCGGCTTTCTGCCTTTCGCGCCACGCCTTATGCTGTGCGGCTTTTTTCCGGCGGTGTTCTGCAAGACGTTCCGTTTCCTCCGGCGTAAGCTCTGCCCCGGTCTTTTCAATCTCCATAAGTTCTTTTATGGATTTCTTCTTAGGCGGCTTGGGCGGCTCTGTGGCTTTGCGTTTCTCCCGCCATTCCTTTTGCCACTCCCGGTTGTGTGCAAGCCGCTTTTCCTCCGCTTCCTGTTCCTCCGGGGTGAGAAGCCCCGCCTTTTTCCTTGCGGTAAATTCCCGTTTCTCTGCCTTGCGCTTCTCATACCGCGCCTTTGCAAGCTCCTTTGACCGGGCTTCCTTTGCCGCCTGTTCCTCCTGCTGGCGGTGTTGTTCCTCCACCTCTGCCGGGGTGACGATATGGGCGGGTACTTCAAATGCGCCGATAAAGTTTAGGTAAATGTCTATCCGCTGGCGGCGGTCATTCCCCCGCCCCTCGCCCTCATGCACAATCACTTTTTCGATAAACTCGTTGAGCATGGGCGTTGTGAGTTCAGAAAAATCAGTATAGCGTTTCACAAGCTGGATAAACTGGTCTGTTTTCAGCTTGTCGGCGTTCCAGCTCTCTATCTGCCTTTGCCATTCCGCTATGGACGTTTCCAGCCCGGTCTGTTCCTCGTCATACTCGACAAGAAGCCGGGTAAAGTGCTTGTCGGGTATCTTGCCCGTGGCGTTGCCCTCGTACAGCTTTTTCACAAGCCCGTCCAGCTCTTTGTGCCGCTTCTGTGCCTTGTTGATTTTCTGTTTACATTCCTTGACGGTTTTCTCTTGGTTCTGGTCGGACGCTTCCCGGACACGCTCTGTAAACTCCTTTTCATTGTGCCGTACATACCAGCTTACCCGCTGGATAACGGCAAGGATAGCGGCTTCAATCTTTGCCGTGGGGATATGGTGCATGGTGCAGTCATGGATTAAATGGCGGTAGCCGGAACAGATAAAAGCGTCCTCAATCCATTTCCCTTGTACAAGGTTGTAGCGGTGTGTGAGTTTTGAACCGCAGTCGGCGCAGTAGAGAAGCCCGGTCAAGCGGTTCGGGGCGTTCTGCCGTTTAGGTGCGCGGCGTACCGTTTCCCGTATCTTCTGTACGGTCTGCCACGTTTCCACGTCCACAATGGCGGGGATTGCGCCCTCAAAAATATACTGTTCCTCCGGCGCAGTCTTGCGGCTGCTCTTGGTCTTGTAGTTCTCGCATACAGTTTTCCCTAATACCTTGCGCCCTGTGTATTCCGGGCGTTTCAGTATGTAGCCGATAGTGATCGCTGACCATGCGTAGGAGTCTGTGTATTTTGCCGCCCGGACTGGCTCGCCTGTCCGCTTCCAATGTTCGGACGGGATAGGGATTTTCTCGGCGCAGAGTTCCTTTGCTATGCTGGCTATGGTTTCCCCGGCAAGGACGCTCTGGAAGATACGGCGCACAACAGCAGCGGCTTCTTCATCAATCAACCATTTGATATTGTCAATATTGGTTGACACTTTTTTTACAAGGATATCAATGCCTAAGCAGCATCCAGAGATTCATAGTA
>QXXE01000220.1 GCA_009911355.1 Clostridiaceae bacterium
TTGGAGCAGCAGTACAACAAACTGTTTTCCGATACCTCTTCTTCGGAGGTCTCCAAAGGCCGCACCATGGTGAAAGACACTCTCGAATTTGCTGGGAGTGTTTTGGCCATCACCGGCTCGGCGCTCAGCATCGCTCTCGCAATCAAAGAACTGAGAGGATAGGAGGGCGTTTTTATGGAACAACTGGCCCATCATGGTATTCTGAACCAAAAATGGGGCGTGCGACATGGGCCCCCTTATCCTTTGGGCGGTGGCGATTATAGCCCATCTCAGAGAAGGGCTATCCGCAATAAACGGAAGGCTGGCAACAGCATTTACAACAAGCGGCATTTCGACGAGGTTCTGAAAGCTGATAAAACCACTCTTAGTACATTGTCCTATGACCGTGACCGCACCAAGAACACTGATATGTTCTACGCCACTCACAACGTCTTGGATAAGCACCAGTACAATGCTTTATTCAATCGGCCTATTCCCAGGACTGTCTACGATGAGAATGGGAATCCGATTGGTACTGGAAACTTCATGAAGTACCGCATTGACAACTCGCTGAAGAAAGACATCAAAGTTGCCAGTGAAGATTCTGGTGCAGAGGTGT
Source organism: Clostridiaceae bacterium (assembly GCA_009911355.1). Taxonomy (GTDB): domain Bacteria; phylum Bacillota; class Clostridia; order Oscillospirales; family Butyricicoccaceae; genus QXXE01. Next base: position 599 of record QXXE01000220.1, read on the forward strand.
TCAGAGAGCTCTTTAAGAAAGATCGGGACTTCTACAATTTCGTCATGGATGAGGACCGTATGCAGAGCTACTTTGTGAGCGATAAGTACAAGTTTAAGGGCTATCGCGAAGTCCGGCAAGTCTTGGAAAAGATGAAGCAGGGCGACTACACCCAAACTGCTGATGAACTTCAGATTGTGTATCGAATGTTCAATTACGTCATTCCTTATGATGGTGCTGGCGATGCCCGCAAAGGAAAAGACGTAACTACTCAGCGGACGAAGTTCTTCAACGCCTGCAAAGAAGCTGGTTATGGAGCAGTTCTCGACACAAACGATGCCATTTATGGCGGATTCAAAGCCAAGTCTCCTGTTATAGTATTTGACATGGAACAGGTGGTTCCGAAAGATGTCTACCAAACCAAGATGATAGATCAGAAATTTTCGGACCTTGTGCTTGTCGGCAGGAAATTGCTTGGGCAGTAAGGGGTGAGCAGATGTTATCAAACACTGCCGTCCCCAAATATTACGGCGCTTTTCGAGACGCTGTAATTCGAGGCGAAATCCCGGTATGCAGAGAGATCGACTTGGAAATGCACAGGATTGACGATTTGATTGCCGATCCAATGTATTACTATGACGATAGAGTTGTTGATGGTTGGGTCGAGTTCTGTGAAAATGAATTGACATTGACCGACGGCTCCGATTTGCATTTGCTGGATAGCTTCAAGCTCTGGGGCGAGCAGGTGTTTGGTTGGTACTACTTTGAGACACGTTCAGTTTATGTTCCCAATCGAGATGGGCATGGCGGACGATACGTCAATAAGAAGATCAAGAAACGGTTAGTGAATAAGCAGTATCTGATTGTTGGACGAGGTGCAGCGAAGTCGCTGTATGACTCCTGCATTCAGGCATACTCTCTGGTCGTTGACGGATCTACCACACATCAAATCACTACGGCCCCAACTATGAAGCAGGCAGAGGAGATCATCAACCCGATCAAAACTGCTATCACAAGAGCTCGCGGCCCTGTATTCCAGTTCTTGACAGAGGGTTCTATCCAGAACACGACCGGCAATCTCATGAATCGAGTTAAGCTGGCTTCGACGAAGAAGGGCATCGAGAACTTTATTTCCGGCTCCCTGATCGAAGTTCGTCCGATGTCGGTGGACAAGCTTCAGGGATTACGTTGCAAGGTTGCTACGGTTGACGAGTGGCTTTCTTCTGCGGATGCTCGTGAAGACGTCATTGGAGCCATTGAACAAGGTGCATCCAAGTTAGATGACTACCTGATCGTGGCCACAAGCTCCGAAGGCACAGTCCGAAACGGAGCAGGTGACACAATCAAAATGGAGTTAATGAACATCCTACAGGGTGTTGGCCGGCCAATGCCTCAGGTGTCAATCTGGTGGTATAAGCTGGATTCCGTTGAAGAGGTTGCTTATCCCGATATGTGGCTGAAAGCCAATCCTAACATCGGGAAGACTGTGACCTATGAAACCTACCAAAAAGATGTAGATAGAGCTGAAAC
>QXXE01000221.1 GCA_009911355.1 Clostridiaceae bacterium
CTGCCTCTTCCCCACTTTTTTCGTCCTCTTCTCCCATATTTCTTGTAGGGTAAATCTTTACCGGGAATTCAGGTATCAATAATGTGCATTCCAGTGCGCAGACCATTGTAGGGGAATATATGGCCAGCGAAGCCAAGCTGGAAGAAATACAGCGCTCGCTGATGGATCTCCACCGGCTCGCCCTGTCCCATATTGTCGCGGCGGACCACAGCACCATGACCCGTCTGGTGCAGGAAATCAAAGCGGAAGAAGCGGTGCTCGACGGGCAGCTGGCCGATTATGAAGCGTTTATTGAATCCGAGGAGCAGGCTGCATACCAATCCCTGCTCTCCGATTACGAGTCCTTCAAGCATGCGCTGGTTGACCTAGTCTGCTATAGCGCCGACAGCAAAACGCAGGAAGCCTACGCAACCGCCAATGGGGATGTCGCGCTGTACAGCGGCAAGGCGGAGTCTTGTATCGACGGGCTGTACAGCGTTGTCAGCGAGAAAGCGGCTGAGGCGCAGAAACACCTGTCTATGGTTTATCTTTCTGCGCTGCTGATCAGCGCCGCCGCCCTTGTGGCCGGTATTTTGTTGATTGTTGAAGCTTTCCGGATCATTCAGAAGTATGTGATCGCCCCGATCCGGGCGGCGATGGACACGCTTCAGGACAGCTCGGAACGCATCAGCGGCGTTACGGGAGAGGTGCGCAGCCGGACAAAGAATTCCAGCGGCAGTGTCCGGGAGCTTTCCGGGCTGACCGATCAGCTTTCCGCTGCGTTGGAGGAGATTTCCAGCAGCACCAGCGTGATCAGCCACAGTGCTTCCAGTACGCAGGACGACGCCCGCAGCATGGCTGGCGAATGCGCTGCGATTACTGCGTATGCGGTTGAGATGCGTGGGCGCGCGGAAGAAATCGAGAATTCCGCCAGGACCAATATGGAGGCCGTCCGCGCCCGGACGGAGGAAGTGCTGGCAGAGCTGGACCGCGCAATCGAAAAAAGCCGGAATGTCGATCAGATTGGGAGCCTGACAGAAGATATCCTTTCGATTTCCGCCTCGACCGACCTGATTGCTGTGAACGCCTCCATTGAAGCTGCACGGGCCGGGAAGGCGGGCAAGGGGTTTGCGGTTGTCGCAAATGAGGTCCGCCGGCTGGCCGATTCCTGCGCGGTCACCGCCAGCCATATCCAGAAGGTCAGCACGGTCGTTACGGACGCAGTGAACTATCTTTCTTCCAGCGCGCAGGAGTTGGTGGATTATCTCGGGAAAGCCGTCCTGACCCAGTGTGAGCAGTCGGTCCTTTCCGGGCGGCAGTATCGGGAAGATTCGGCCTATGTGCAGCGCAGCATCGAGGACTTTAACAGCCAGGTGGAGCATCTCCGCACCGCGATGGACGAAATTGCAGGGTCGATCTCCAATATTTCGCATGCGATCGACGGCGCGGCGTCCGGCGTCAGCGGCGCTGCGGGCAGCACGCGCAGCCTTGTTGATGATATGGCTGGCATTACCGCGCGGATGGATACCAACCAGGAGATTGTTGAAGATCTGAAAAAGCAGATGAAGGTGCTTGCAAACTTGTAACAGTGACGGCGCTTTGTGGCTCACACCTTTCCGGGGATGGCGCGCTTGGGTGCGTGTTTCAGTTGGCAATGTGCCGGACGGGAAAGCGTTGCCGGTTGGGCGTGTCGATGCTTTGCGGGTATGCGGCCATGGTGACGTGCAGTTTGTTGATTGAATTCAGTTTTTCCTGTTTTTTAACAATGCCTAAATGGGAGGCTCAGACCCTTTTTGAGAAAACCGCCGCCGAGAAGACCAGAAACACTTTTGTTTATGTCCTCTCGGCTGGCTTTCTCCTCTCAAGATCCTTGTCCGGTTTAGCGCCTATCCCATAATGAGACGTGCGCAGATTGCGCCGTCAGATTATTCGTCAGGCGAAGCCGATTTCCCGCAGGAATCCTTTGGGGATTTCAAGGGGAAGCAGTGCAGCATGACGGAAAAGATACAACCTGAATTCCCGGTAAAGATTTACCCTACAAGAAATATGGGAGAAGAGGACGAAAAAAGTGGGGAAGAGGC
>QXXE01000222.1 GCA_009911355.1 Clostridiaceae bacterium
CGATGAGTCTTTTTTGGATAAAATTGTCTGTTCTGCTTTCTGTTCATGATTTGTTTACTCATTCAAATACCCTGATTCGGTGGAGCGCAGGAGTGTACTGGCCCCGCCGCTGCCGGAGGCCCCGGTGATCTTCTCGAAGGTCGCATCCAGATTGGTGATGCCCGTCCGGGTCACACCGAAGGTCGCCAGCTCCAGATCATAGGCGGTGTTGTTGTAGTTCACGTCCTCGTCCCCGGTCAGGTCGGTCAGCACCGAGGCCGTCTCGGTCAAAAGCTGGATCGGCTCGTCTGCGTTGGAAAGGTCCATGTGGATATACAGCCGCCCTTGGAGGGTGCCGGAGCCGCTGTTGAGGATGACGCCGACTTCGCAATCGTACACCTCGAAGAACCGCCCCTTTATCATGCCGAAGCCCTGGGACACATGGAGGACGTTGCCCCTGGCGTAGGTGATGTTGCAGCCTTTGAAAATACCGTTGGTGCCGATGACCGTCTGCTGGATGATGGCATCGTCCAGCGGGGTCACGCTGCCGCCGCGAAAGGTTTTCAAAACGATGTTATTAGCCATTGCCGCTCCTCCTGAGTATTTTTGTGAGGTCCAGCCGGACGGTGCCAAACACCAGCTTGGTGTTCTTCCCGCGCTCCCGCCCGGTGAGGATGCTCCGATAGGCCACCCCGTCTGAAATGATCTCCACCTGCTGCCCGAACTCCATCTGCTCCGGCTTCACCAGCCCATCGTCATTCGCCATCGTCAGCTCGATGAGGTTGGAGTAGGCCAGCCCGGAGAACTTGTCGTGGGCGGCGCGGATGGCGGCGGACTCGAAGGAGCTGCCCTCCTCATGCTGCACCGCTTGCAGTTCGCAGACCGCCGGGGTGATGCGGTCACGGTCGTAGGTGTCGTAGCCCAAGTCGGGGTGGAGGTAGTAGGTGCGGGTCGCCACATAGTCGGCGGCATCGTACAGCACCAGCTTGTTTATATCGGCGCTGACCTGCTTGATGGTGACGCTTTTCTTGATGATGTTCGGCAAATCCGCCTCGATGGTGAGAACGCTGTCCCCGGTCTGGCCCACGGTGATGTGTATCTCCCGGTTCTGGATATCCAGCGCGGCCTTGACCAAAATGCCGTATTTCTGCATGGCGGGGACGATGACCGAATCCATGAGGTTGACGATGTTGTAGTGGCCTCCGCTCTCCGCTGGGGTGATGTGCAGGCTCCAATCCGGGGTGCCGCTGGTCACCGCCACCGAAAGGCCGCTGATATTCTGGAGCGTGTCCGGGTTTTCAATGAAGGTTTCCCGGATGCGGTCGCAGATGAAGTCCTCCAGCGTCCCCTGGCCCTGGGCGTTCACATCGAACAGGATGCCGGTGTTCAGCAGCTCCACCAGAGGCTTGTAGGAAATGGTCTGGAGCCGCTTGGAACGGTCTGTGCCGTAGCCGATCTCGGTGACCACCCCGGCGTACTCCTCGCTGCCCCGGCTGATGCGGATGAAGTCCTGCTTTTCAATGCCGGGAAGCGCCAGTACTGTGATGGTGTTCTCGTCCGAGGCGAGGTAGTCCTCCTTGTAGGTGACCTCGTTGACATTGGTGTTTCCGACCATCGTGAAGTCGGGCCGGAAAATCTCCACGCTATACGGTTTCATACGAAATCTTCCCTTCTACCATCATCTTGACCGTGTTCAGCCCATCGTGGGAAACAGAGATGCGGTTGCTCCCATGCTTGAGGTGGAAGAACCGCTCCGTGGTAAAGTCGCAGAGCTGGTAGCGGTCGGCAACAATGTCATCCGCCGCCCCGCGCTCGGTGATGCTGTACGGAATGCCGGTGGCGTCCACCACCAACTTGTGGTCCGCCATGATAAGCCCCTCGTAGCGGCCTGTCTCGGACAGTTCATTGTCCACATAGTGCTTCCAGACCGGGTTGAGGCAGGGACTGATATTGTCAATATTGGTTGACACTTTTTTTACAAGGATATCTGATATTGTCAATATTGGTTGACACTTTTTTTACAAGGATATCAATGCCTAAGCAGCATCCAGAGATTCATAGTA
>QXXE01000223.1 GCA_009911355.1 Clostridiaceae bacterium
AAGCCGAGTTAAGCCGGGTTGTGTCCAACCCGGGAAATCCTCTGATTTGCTCCTGTTTCCTTGACTACAGCTTGTCTCCTTTTACACAAAATTTTCTGACGGGCCAACCCCCCCCCTCAAAAGCAGTGGCCATGAAGCCTCTGCAAACCCGCTCTTATCAATTGGCAAGGTAACACCCGACAAAGAGTCATCATAATATTTCTTTAGTCTGCTCCCTCGTAACCCGTCAGGATTTTTAAACCCCGCTTTTTTAAATGCTGCATCGATAACAGTATCATCATTGATTTGATACTCAGGCTGCGGTCTAAGAGCAACAGGTAAAGCGTATAGGAAGTGATCCAACAAGCTTTTGGAGAAGGCATCATAAGTCATGGATATAAAGCGTCCCCCTGCTTCGGTTCCACAGCGCTGTTCTACACGCTCTTTTAAATTTTGAGCAGCATCTTTTTTGCAACTAATGGCCAATATTCTCTGGGGATCTCTACATTGATTTGTTTGAAGCAGGTAAGCAGCCTTTTGCGCTAATAGTTCCGTCTTTCCAGCGCCTGGGCCAGCAATTACCAACACATGAGAATCGCTGCGAACCGCTTTGTCTGCGGCAGCCTCAAGGATGACGCCATCACAGGGTGTCCATTCATCAGGTGAAATAATATTCATGAGACTTCACCTTTCAACATCTGTTCAGCCGCTGTAATCAGCCGTGAAAGCACAGGCGGCATGGACGTTTTTAACTGGTCTTCACTCATAGAGGACAGCGCAGCAATATGTGAAGCAGGTTTCCCTCTGTTCAAAAAGAAATAGCTGTACCAAATCATGAGTTTTTTCTGTTCGTCCGTATAAGTTTCTCCATTACCACCATTTTCTTTTAGTGTTTGCCGAACGCTTGTTTCAATTCGCTCGTCATATTTGGGATGACACTGACCCGTTGCCTCAAAGTCTTTGATATGAACTTGGCCTCCTTCAACTGTAATTCTAGGCCCCTCCCGCGTCCCTAGCGTCTTCTTATACTGATCGCCCATATTCTCCAACATCAAAAAGTCAATGTCTAATGGCGCGGAGAAGAAAACGTGATATTCCTCTAAACGGTTCATCCAAGCCTGCATATTTTTTGTATCAAGTACACTCCGGTCATGCATATATCCAAGGTCATCGTCTGACATAATCTCTGTCGTGATATTAAGTAGCTTTTCTCTTTTCGCTCCTATTTGCAACAGCTGTGTAAGCGCATACTTTATGCGACCCCAGTCACCGCCGTCCCGTTCTCTGTCAAGGTCTAAAAGAGTTATAAAAGGTATCTGCAGATCATGAAGGAGCCGCCAGAAGTGATTCACATGGCGACCGCCCAAAGGGACAATGGAAATACCGCTAAGATCAACGTTTTCATGAACAGATTCCCAAAATTTCGGTAAAATAAGTTCTTCGCTTTCTCCTTCGCCGAGGATGACTAACTTTGCGAAATATAGTTCTGGGTAAGCCCTGATAGCCTCTTTGATATATTTATACTGCTCTGATTCTGTTTCTTCATTGGGTAAAGTGATTCCTCTAACTTTTGATACAGCGCCGTCAATTGTAAGCCTGAAATATCGAAGATTCTCAGGTTCAATTCTTTTTAGAATAGCAGGAGAATGAGATGTTATAATCGCTTGCGCATGCGGTTTTTCTGCAATGCTTTGCAGATTGCCCACCAATTTACCAAGCAAATGTGGGGCAATGTGATTTTCTGGCTCTTCTAACGCCACAATTGTTAAAATAGGGGGCTTACGGTTGAAAGAGGTGTTTTCTGGGTCTGACTTGATTTCCTTCCGCATTTGCTCTTCAACATCCAAGACGCTGTCAACCAAGGAGATGTAAAAAAGAGAGCGGAGGCCATCGCCCATCTGATCAATTGTGTACTCTTTTCCCGTAACCGTCGGTTCAAATACCACCTCTGTGTTCCTAGATGGTGTCGTCAATAAAAGTGTGATATAATAGTCCACAAAGGTAGAGGAGGTCAGAAAAATGGCAGGAGAAC
>QXXE01000023.1 GCA_009911355.1 Clostridiaceae bacterium
TGCGCGGCGAGCGGCAGGGCTCTGCCCTGCACCCGCTGGGGCTTTCGCCCCAGACCCCGAGATGCTGACGCATCTCTTTCTCGCCTGCGGGCGGGACGGAAAATTTATGGGATGACAGGTTGTCAGTCGCTCTATGACCAGCCCGCCAGAACGACAGCGGGCTGGTCGGCTTACTGCGGTGCACCGGAGCCTCCCCATCCCGTGCAACCCTCCCGAACCCGGCTGGCATGACGCCACCAGCCGGGTTCGCCCCCACCGGAACGCCGCCCCAGCGACCCTGGGCCCAACGCCCCTAGATTAGCAAGCTACACCCGAAAGGAGCCTGAAAATACATGAAAACCATCCAAATCGGCAAAACCGGTCTGGCAGCCCCCGCGCTCGCGGTCGGCTGCATGCGCCTGAACCGTCTCTCCCGCACCGAAGCCGAGCGTTTCCTCAAAACCGCTCTCGATCTCGGCCTGAACTTCTTCGACCACGCCGACATCTACGGCCACGGCGACTGCGAAACCCTTTTCGCCGAAGCCCTCGGGCTCAGCTTGAGCAGCGACCTTCGCGAAAAGCTGATCCTACAATCGAAATGCGGCATCGAGCAGCGCGACGGCAACACCATTGGCTATAACTTCTCGAAATCCTATATCCTCCGCTCTGTAGACGCAATCCTGAAACGCCTGAAAACCGATTACCTTGACCTGCTCGTCCTTCACCGCCCCGACGCACTTTTGGACCCTGCCGAAGTCGCCGAAGCCTTTCAAAATCTCAAAAAAGCTGGGAAAGTCCATTATTTTGGTGTTTCTAACCAGAACGCCGCGCAAATGGCGCTCCTCCAGAAATACTGGGACGAACCTCTTGCCGTCAACCAGCTACAGCTTTCCGTCGCCAACTGCGCCCTGATCTCCTCCGGCATTAACGTAAACCTCCCCTCCGGCGCAGCCGGCAGCCCCGACGGCAGCACCCTCGATTACTGCCGCCTGCACGATGTGACCATTCAGCCCTGGTCCCCCCTCCAATACGGCTTTTTTGAGGGCACCTTCATCGGCAGCGACAAATATCCCGAACTCAACCGCGTCCTCGAAGAAGTCGGCGCAGCCCATAACCTTTCCCCTGCCGCAACCGCAATCGCCTGGTTGCTGCGCCATCCCGCAAACTTCCAGCCCATTACCGGCACCATGAACCCCACCCACCTCCGCTACCTCTCCGCAGCCGCCGACGTGCAGCTGTCCCGTGAAGAATGGTATGCGATCTATATTGCGGCGGGCAACACCCTGCCCTGACCCCACAGAAAGGACGCAATTGCTATGGACAACACCAACCGCTCTGACCTGGGCTTCCTCTACGAGCTCCGGCTTCGCATCGGGAACATAGACAAAAACAATTTCACGAAAAAGGAAATCCTGGAAATTTTCGACCAAATTGCAGTTACAATCATCCGGAAAACCGAGGAATAACCTCCAAACGCAAGGCGGCTCCCCCGTGAGCCGCCTGCTTTTTTTCCATCCGCGGTTTACTGTTTCCTGCATTTTTATCACTGAGGAAATGTTTTGGCACTCACATAATCACAACCATCCCGCAAGATAAAATGGAAGGGCTTACCGCCTGCGTTTCACAGGCAGCAAGCCCTTCCAGCTGCTGAAACAATTTCTGCCGGTTCAATTGATCTAACTTTTTGAGGCGCTTTATAGGGGCAGCGAACCGTCCGGGTTACGTGATGCAAGAATATTCTCCAAATATTCCAGCAGCTCCGATTTTCGCAGCGGCGCTGCATGGCTGAGAACACAATACTTGCAGTCCGTGCTTTCAATCCGTTCCACAAGCCTCCGCAGCTTGCCTTGATCCATATAATTTCCATGAAAAAAGTCCTCGCTGGTTGCGTCGCCCAGAAAAAGCACGCGGTCTTCCGGTACATAAATACACACGCAGTCCTCAGAATGAGGGGCTTCGATATGGGACGCATCAGCGGCCAGCCCGCCAAGCTCAAACCGCAATCCATCCCGGAACGAGACCCCGGCGGGCACGATTTCAGGATCAACCTGCGCGGTATATTCACGCGCATAAAAGGGGTCCTCCCGCCGCAGCGCCGTAAAATAACCGTCACAGCGCGCTTTTTCACGCTCCTGCCGCAAAAAATCGTTGGTGCGCCAATGCGCAAAGGATGCGCCATATACGCGGTGCAGGCCAAACGAGTGGTCATAATGCCAATGGGTCAGCATGGTAAAATCGGGCTCCGGCATCCCGGCGCATGACAGCGCGCGGTAAAACGCCCCGACATGCGCAGCAGAATATCCCGCGTCAATCGCAAGCGAAAACCGTCCTCCGCGCACGTAAGCAAGCATAGGACGGTCGGTTTCCGGCTCGTGCGGCAGATAAAAAACATGCTCTGTCAGCTGTTCAAGCCCCATTCAGTCCCCGCCCTCCTGCGCCTGGACAATGGCCGCATAAAGCTGATTGAGCCGGTCATACTCCCCTTTCAGGAAAAGCCAGCCAAACAGCGTTTCCAGTGCGGTTGCATAAGCATACTCCGCCTGGGTCGACGACTTCGGGACCGTTTTCGGCTTCGCGTTTCTCCCACGCCGGAAAACCGCCTGTTCCTCTTCCCCCAGCAAGGGCAAAATGGCCTGCGCGGCCTGATACTGCGCAGCGGCGCGCACAAGCCGGACAGTATGGTCATGCAGCTTATGCGCAGTCAGCAGCCCGCCGGTTACCAACCGGCCGCGGGTCATGATCTCATAAACGCCGTCGCCGATATGCGCAAGCGCAAGCACGCTCAGCTGCCCGAGCGCATCATCGTCCAGCCGCGGCTTTAAAAAATCCTGCATTTGGAACCTCCACAAGTGAAAAAATTTTATACTGATTGCTTGGACCCGCCCGGCTGAGAACCGCTGTTCACAAGTGAAAATGATGGATCAACGGGCAGATATTACTGGGCTGTCACTCAAAAACCGCTGCAAAACTTCACGCCCCACGCCCTGCAAATGCATGCGCAGGCGGCGACCTGCTTGACAATCCCGGCTGTGCGCAGCCACGGGCTGCCGCTTTGCCAGCGCGGAACTCAGAAGCTGCCGTCAGGCTGCAAAAAGCTGATGCGTGAAATTTTCCCAAATGGTTAATACGGGTATGGAACCGGCATGGAAGCGCAAACTAAAGAAACACCATTGGCACGCCTTACAAAACGGATACCGTCCGCTATCCACCCCAATTATACACTGCACACGGGCGGTTTGTAAAGCAAAAGCAGAAAAAAGCCCGCCGCTGCGGCAGGCAAAAAGCAGGAGGTAAACATGGCAATTTTAGACCTGAACACAAACAATTTCCAGTCAGAGCTGGAAAACGCGCGCGTACCGGTGCTGGTGGATTTCTGGGCGGAATCCTGCCCGCACTGCATCGCGATGAACCCACGCCTGGAAGCGATTGACCGGGAATCGGAGGGGCGCGCCAAGCTTTGTAAAGTCAACGTCGACGAGCAGCCGCAGCTGGCGGCACGATTTGGCATCACGAGCATCCCGACAATGCTGTTTTTCCGCAGCGGCGCACTCACTGGACGTATGGTCGGCGCGCGGGAAACGCAAGACCTGCGCGAAGCACTGGGGCTCTGACCATACAGTGATGCATATCCCCACCGCCGCAAAGCAAAAAGTGGTCTCCTCAAACGCCCCCCTTTTCTATGCCCGGAGTCTCAACCGGATTTTGAAAACAATGATACGCACATTGATAAAATCCGCCGCAGCCAGCCGCTTCGCCCTGCCGCCCTTTTGGCAGGGCGAAGCCGCACCTAGAACCACAAACCACCGCACCCATTCCCCGCCGCAGCGGAGAAAGGGAGTCCAGAGGGACAAGTCCCTCTGGCGCCGTCCGCGCAGGACCGCCCGCCGCGCAGGCGGACACACTCAGCTGGTCAGCCTGTCAATTGCCTGCGCTTCTGTCTCTACGAAAAACACATCCTTTCCTCGGTTGCTTTCGAAGATGAAATCCCGCAGCGGTTTGCTCGTGTAGCACGAATAGTCGCCGTAAAACGCGATCCGTCCACCGTAATTCACGTATTTTTGCAGGATTTCGCCAGCAAGCCCAGTGCTGAGAATAAAAAAGTCCTCGGCGACCAGCTCCTTCGCAACCGCGATATTCTTTGTCCCCGCCTGATAGCCTGCGTCCATCAGCAGGTCCAATGCCGACTGTGCGTCCACGATCACAGCCTCGTCACTGCGGACCACCACACAGGTATCCTGATTCTTTTCTACTGTAATCAATTCCATTTTATTCCCTCCGTTCCTTTCCAATGATTATGCTATCCCAGCCATGCGCAAAACGCCAAAAGAAAAAAGGGATTGTCCCAAGAGCACGCCTCAGGATAATCCCTTTTACTGCGGATCAAACAAGCTGGAAATCAGACAAGTTCAATAATAGCCATCTCCGCGCAGTCACCACGGCGCGGGCCGGTCTTGATAATGCGGGTATAGCCGCCGTTACGCTCCGCATACTTGGGAGCAATCTCAGCAAACAGGTTCGCAACAACCGCCTCCTTCGTAATAAACGCCATCGCCTGGCGGCGGGTCGCAAGGGTATTCTTCTTCCCGAGCGTAATCATCTTCTCGGTCAGCGGTGCTACTTCCTTTGCACGGGCAACGGTCGTCTCAATTCTGCCCTTCTCGAGCAGGTAAGTCACCATTGCGCGCAGCATAGCCATTCTATGATCACTCGGTCTGCCGAGCTTACGGTTTCTTGCCATGATAAAGTACCTCCATTGATAAGGTCAAAAAGTGCGGCAGCGCGGCAAAACACCGCCGCCCTTCGTGCTAATCGTTTGCGTCCCCCCATTTCGGCAGGGACGCCGTCCGGGCCTGCGCCCGGCGCGCCAAACGCGCTTTTTTAACAGTTCAAGCCGCCTTTGCCACCGCCCCGCAGAACGGGCCGATGCGCGGGCATACGCCCGCATCAGCAGCGCGCTTAATCCTCGCTCTTCGCAAGCTCCAGCCCCATCGCCTCAAGCTTGCCGATGACTTCCTCAAGCGACTTGCGCCCGAGGTTCCGGACCTTCATCATATCCTCCTCCGAGGTGTTGATCAGGTCCTCTACCGTGTTGATGCCGGCACGCTTCAGGCAGTTGAACGAACGTACCGAGAAATCCAGCTCCTCGATCGTCATCTCCAGCACCTTGTCGTGCTGCGCTTCCGCCTTCTCGACTACCAGCGACTTCGAGCCGATCTCTTCCGACAGGTCAACAAACAGGTCGAGATGGTCGCGCAGGATCTTCGCGCCAAGCGATACCGCATCCCGCGCCGAGATCGTCCGGTCGGTCCAGACCTCCAGCGTCAGCTTGTCATAATCGGTCATGTTGCCGACACGGGTATTCTCCACCGTGTAGTTTACCTTGTAAACCGGCGTGTAGATCGAGTCGACCGGGATCACGCCAATTGCAGTCTGGTACTGCTTGTTGCGCTCCGCCGGTACATAGCCGCGTCCCGATGACAGGGTGATTTCCATTGACAGGCGCGCGTCGCTCATCAGCGTCGCCAGATGCAGCTCGGGGTTGAGGATCTCAACCTCCGCGTCCGCGTGGATGTCCCCCGCCCTGACTTCGCCCTCGCCGTTTGCTTCGATGTAAACGGTCTTCGGGCCGTCGCAGTGCAGCTTGGCAATAATCCCCTTGACGTTCAGGACGATCTCTGTCACGTCCTCCTTAACGCCCGGGATCGTGGAAAATTCGTGCTGCACCCCAGCGATCTTGATGCTGCTCGCCGCCGTCCCAGGCAGGCTCGACAGCAGGATGCGGCGCAGGGCGTTGCCCAACGTCGTGCCATAGCCCCTCTCCAACGGCTCTACGACCAGCTTGCCGTAGCCGCCGTCTTCGGACAGGTGCTCACAGTCAATACGCGGCTTTTCGATTTCGATCATGAAGATACCCTCCTTAACATTCGGCCTTAACGAAATACGATCTGGGGAAGGCCGGCTGAGGCCAGCCCTTCCCTGGGCGCGAACCACCCAAACAGCCGCGCCCATAAACGAGGGCGCTGGTTATTTGGAGTAGAACTCGACGATCATGTGCTCGGCGACTTCGTAATCGATGTCGTCACGCGCGGGCATTGCTACGATCCGGCCCTCAAAGGACTCGGCTGCCTTGTCGATCCACTTGGGCATCGGCTTCTTGCCGTTCTCTTCGAGCAGGGTCTTGAACTTGGTGCTGGTACGGCTCTTCTCGCAAACCGCTACCGCGTCGTTCACCTTCACCTGGTAGGACGGGATGTTCACGCGCTTGCCGTTCACAGTGAAATGGCCATGATTGACCAGCTGGCGCGCCTCGCGGCGGGTGTTCGCAAAGCCCAGGCGGAACACAACGTTGTCCAGACGGCGTTCCAGCTCCTGGAGCATGACCTCGCCGGTCTTGCCGCCCGATTTCGAAGCCTTCTCGTAATACTTGCGCATCGGCTTCTCAAGGACGCCGTAGATAAACTTGACCTTCTGCTTTTCGTTGAGCTGCATGCCGTACTCGGACTGCTTGCGGCGGCTCTGCTTCGGGTTTCTCTTGGTCTCCTTGGAGTAGCCAAGCACTGCGGGGGATAAGCCCAGGGTCTTGCATCTCTTCAGAATGGGCTGCATATTCTTAGCCATGTTCGGTTTCCTCCTCGATTAGACTCTTCTTCTTTTGGGTGGGCGGCAGCCGTTGTGCGGGATCGGGGTAACATCCTTGATCATGTTGACCTCGAGGCCGGCAGCCTGGAGCGCGCGGATCGCAGCCTCACGGCCGGAACCGGGGCCCTTTACATAGACCTCGACGGTCTTCAGGCCGTGCTCCATCGCAGCCTTCGCCGCAGTCTCCGCAGCGGTCTGCGCCGCATACGGGGTCGACTTACGCGAGCCGCGGAAGCCCATTTCGCCTGCGGACGCCCAGGAAATGGCGTTGCCGTTCAGGTCGGTGATGGTGACGATGGTGTTGTTGAAGGAGGAGCGGATATGTGCCGCGCCCTTCTCGATATTCTTGCGCTCGCGGCGCTTGGTGCGCACAGCGGCGCCCCTTTTCTGAACCTTAGCCATTTTTACGCTCCCTCCTTACTTCTTCTTGTTCGCAATGGTCTTCTTCGGGCCCTTGCGGGTGCGCGCGTTGGTCTTGGTACGCTGGCCGCGCACGGGCAGGCCGCGGCGGTGGCGCAGGCCGCGGTAGCAGCCGATCTCGACAAGGCGCTTGATATTCAGGCCGATCTCACGGCGCAGGTCGCCCTCCACGGTATAGCCATGCTCGATGGCCTCGCGGAGCTTTGCCGCCTCTTCTTCGGTCAGGTTCTTGACGCGGGTATCGGGGTTGATCCCGGTCTTCGCTAAAATTTCATTCGAGAGCTTCCGCCCGATGCCGTAGATATAGGTCAGGCCAATTTCTACGCGCTTTTCACGGGGAAGGTCAACACCGGCAATACGTGCCATAGTCTTAAAATACCTCCAAGTATTTGTCCTGGGGCGTGTTGCCGGAACCAGTATAAGGGCCGCCCCCGCCCTTGCAGCGCCACCCGGGGAGGGTGTGCTTGTCGGTTCCGTTCATCCATAGAGGGCTTCGTCCCCAGCGCCGCAGCGCGCATCCAAACCGCCGCCATAGCGGCGATAAAAACCCGCGACCTGCGCGTGGGTTTTTATTCCTTACGCCGAAACGGAGTGTGCAGCCCCAAAGGGGCTGTGCGCGCAGTGCAGGCCGAGCCGCCGTGGCCCCGCAGGGGGCATCGGCGGAGCCTAATCGCTGAAAATCCGCAGATTTTCAGCGAGGGCGTTAGCCCTGCTTCTGCTTATGCTTCGGGTTCTGGCAGATGACCATCACGCGGCCCTTGCGGCGGATGATCTTGCACTTCTCACAGATCGGTTTCACAGACGGTTTTACCTTCATGGTATTCTGATACCTCCATCAAAAAGATTGGTGGACAACGGCCCCCAGGCCACAGGGAGCCTCCGCCCGCTTTTCTCTCACTTGGAACGCCAAGTGATACGGCCGCGGGTCAGGTCGTAGGGCGACATCTGCACGGTGACCTTGTCGCCGGGTAAAATGCGGATAAAATTCATGCGGAGCTTCCCGGAGATATGCGCGAGTATCTTATGCCCATTGGGCAGCTCCACATTGAACATCGCGTTTGGCAGCGCCTCTATGACGGTACCTTCCAGCTCGATTACATCATCTTTCGCCATTGATATGTTACTCTCCTCGCTCCTCTGAGTCGATGTCCGCCGCATACAGCGCGAGCGCCTTGCGGACGTCGTTATTCGACAGCCGCCCGGTGCCGAGCAGCTTCTCCCGCGTCCAGCCGTCACACGGCGCGCGGTATTCGGTGTGCCTGCGTTTTTTGCGCTTCGGGCGCTCAAACCGGCGGTTCTTGCCGTTCGCCAGCAGGAGGAACTTGCCCTCCTCGCCAACCACCAGCATCAGCCGCCCGCTGTCCCGCCCGCAGAGCGGGACCACGATGTCCGATATCCGGGCGTCCTGCATCACAGCACCTCGCCGTCAATGGCGGTCAGGATCTCCGGCTCGCCATCGGTAATCGCAATCGTGTTCTCATAGTGCGCGCTCAGCTTCCCGTCCCTCGTTTTGACCGTCCAGCCGTCCGGAAGGACCTTCACCGCATACACACCCGCGTTGATCATCGGCTCTATGGCGAGGGTCATCCCCTTTTGCAGCCGGATGCCATGCCCCGGGCGGCCGAAATTCGGCACCTCGGGCGATTCGTGGAGCTCGCTCCCGACCCCATGCCCGACATAGTCGCGCACAACCGAGAACCCACGCTCCTCGCAATAGGCCTGTACTGCATGGGAAATGTCGCTGACCCGTTTGCCCTCCCGGGCAAACCGGATGCCCTCATAGAAGCTCTGCCGCGTTACCTCGATCAGCCGCGCCGCCTCCTCCGGGATCTCCCCGCAGGGGACGGTGCAGGCGCAGTCGCCGTGGAAGCCGTTCAGGAACGCCCCCACGTCGACCTTTACAATGTCGCCCTCCTTCAGCACCCGCCTGTCCGACGGGATGCCGTGGATCACTTCATCATTGACCGATATGCAGGCCGAGCCCGGGAAGCCGCCGTACCCCAGGAAGGACGGCTTCGCGCCGAACTTCTCAATGGTATGCCGGACGATCCGGTCAATCTCGCCTGTGGTAACACCGGGCCTGACCGCATCAGCGGCCGCTTTCCGCGCAAGGGCGGTAATGCGGCCGGCAGCGCGCATCAGCTCCAATTCGCTTGTGGATTTAATACGGATCATACCTCGATTCCCAGCGCCTCCGCCGCGAATGCTATGGTATTGTCGATCCCCTTCGTGCCGTCGATGGACTTCAGCTTGCCCTGCTCCCCATAGTAGCCGATCAGCGGCTCGGTTGTCTCATGGTAGGTCGCAAGGCGCGACTGGACAACCTCGGGCTTGTCGTCGGCGCGGATGACGAGCGCGTCGCCGCACGCGTCGCACACGCCCTCCGCCTTTGGCGGGAAGTTCTCGATGTGGTAGGTCGCGCCGCACTTCAGGCATACCCGCCTGCCGCTCATGCGCTGGGTGATTACATCGTCAGGGACTTCAAGGCTCAGCGCGCAGTCGATCTTTGCGATCTTGTCGAGCGCCTCTGCCTGGGGAATGGTGCGCGGGAAACCATCGAGGATATAGCCCTTCGCGCAGTCAGACTGCGCGATGCGCTCTTCGAGCAGGCCGATGACCAGCCCGTCGGGCACAAGCTTGCCCTCGTCCATGAACGCCTTCGCCTGTTTGCCAAGCTCTGTGCCGTTCTTGATGGCTTCCCGGAGGATGTTGCCGGTTGAAATCGACGGGACCCCCATCTTTTCGATCAGGATCGCCGCTAAAGTGCCTTTCCCTGCGCCGGGAGCGCCGAGCAAAATCAAATTCATACCAAAATCTCTCCTTCACGCTTACCATTATAATGTGTTGTTTCCAAAAAAACTGTCGTTTGCGCAAGGGAATGGCTTCTGGGGCATCTGTTTCCCGGGCCCGCAGGCCAGGGGGCGCAGCGCCTTACTCCAAGAAGCCCTTATGATGGCGCATCATCAGCTGCGCCTCGACGGCCTGCATGGTTTCCAGCGCGACGCCGACCACGATGATCACCGACGTGCCGCCAACCGCAACATTGCGCAGCTGGCTCGAGAACGCGCCGATAATCAGCGGGACGATCGCGACCACGCCGAGGAAGAACGCGCCGACCAGGACAACCTTGCCCAGCGCCTTCGTAATGAAATCAGCCGTCGGCTTGCCGGGGCGGAAGCCCGGGATGAAACCGCCGTTCTTCTGAAGATTATTGGCAATTTCAATCGGGTTAAACTGCACCGACGCATAAAAATACGAAAATGCAACAATCAGCAGCGCATACAGCACGATATAGAACGGGCTGGTCTGCTGGAACAGGCTGAACACCGCCGTTGCGACAGGGCCGCGCTCCGCCGACCAGAACATCTCGACGGTCGCCGGGATGGACAGGATGGACGAAGTGAAGATGATCGGCATAACGCCGGTCGCGTTGACCTTGATCGGCAGGTGGGTCGCCTGGCCGCCGTAAACCTTGCGGCCTACCACGCGCTTGGCGTACTGGATCGGGATGCGGCGCTCGGCGTTCTGCATATAGACGATAAATGTCAGGATGAACAGGCCGACAAGCACCATCACAACCGCTTCGACAATGCCGCGCACCGTGCCGCCGGATACCATGACCCAGAAGGTCTGCATCAGCTGCGGACCGCGCGACAGGATGCCCGCGAAGAGGATGATCGAGATGCCGTTGCCGATGCCGTGCTCGGTGATGTGCTCGCCGAGCCACATGACGACCGCGGAGCCCGCCATAAAGGTCAGGATCAGCGTCGCGACCGCCAGCCAATGGGTGGTGGACAGCAGGTTATAGTTGCGCAGCATCACATAATAGGAGAAGCCTTGGATGAGGCCGATCACGACGGTCAGATAGCGTGTCCAGGACGCGATCTTGCGCCGGCCTTCCTCGCCCTCCTTCGCGATGGCCTCAAGGGCCGGGATCGCGACGGTGAGCAGCTGCAAAATGATGGATGCGTTGATATACGGGCTGATCGACATCGCGAACAGGGTCGCGTTCGACAGGCCGCCGCCTGTGAAGATGTTCAGGTAGCTCAGCGCCGAGCCGGACTCGGAAAGCTGTGCAAACAATTCGCTGAGCGCTGCGGTGTCGATGAACGGCACCGGGATGCTCGCGCCGATGCGGAACACCAGCAGGATCATCGCGGTATACAGGATCTTCTTACGCAGGTCCTGCACCTTCCAGGCATTTTTCAGGGTTTCAAACACGCTCAGATCACCTCAGCCTTTCCGCCCGCTGCTTCGATCTTCTCCTTGGCAGAAGCGGAGAAAGCAGCCGCTTTGACGGTCAGCTTCTTAGTGAGGTCGCCATTGCCCAGGATCTTCACGCCGTCCTTTTCACGGGAAACGACGCCAGAGGCGAGCAGCAGCTCAGTGGTGACTTCGGTGCCGTCCTCAAACCGGTTGAGGGCGGAGACATTGACCGGCACGTAGGTCGTGCCGAAAATGTTCGTAAAGCCGCGCTTGGGCAGGCGGCGGGCGAGCGGCATCTGGCCGCCCTCAAAGCCGGGGCGGACGCCGCCGCCGGAGCGGGCCCACTGGCCCTTGTGGCCGCGGCCGGCAGTCTTGCCGTTGCCGGAGCCCGCGCCGCGACCCTTGCGGTAGGGCTTCTTCGCGGAGCCCTCAGCGGGCTGCAGGTCATGAAGCTTCATGGTCGTTACGCCTCCTCTACTTCAAGCAGGTAACCGATCTTGGCGATCTTGCCGCGGGTGCAGGCATTATCGGGCTGGATGGTTACGTCGTTGATCTTCTTCAAACCCAGAGCATGGGCGGTCGCGATGTGCTTTTCCAGGCGGCCTGCCAGGCTCTTTTTCAGGGTAATTTTCATGTTCGCCATTGTCATTACCCTCCTTACAGTTCGCTGACGTCTTTGCCGCGCACCGCTGCGACCTGGGCCGCGTCGCGCATGGACTTGAGGCCCTCGATCGTCGCGATGACGACATTCTGCGGGTTATTCGAGCGCAGGCACTTGGTACGGATATCCTTGATGCCCGCCATTTCTACGACGGCACGCACCGCGCCGCCTGCGATCACGCCGGTACCGGGGGCGGCAGGCTTGAGCAGCACGCGGCCCGCGCCGAACTCACCGATCACCTCGTGGGGGATGGTCGAGCCCTTGGTCGTGATCTTGACGAGGTTCTTCTTCGCAGCGTCGATGCCCTTGCGGATGGCGTCCGGGACTTCGGCGGCTTTGCCCAGGCCGTAGCCGACCGTGCCCTTGCCGTCGCCGACGACGATCAGTGCGGAGAACTTCATGACGCGGCCGCCCTTGACCGTCTTGGAAACACGGTTGAGGGCAACGACGGTTTCTTTGAACTCGTCTTCTCTTTTGTCGTTTCTATCAAACTTAGCCATGTTGAACCTCCTCCGACTTAAAACTGCAGGCCGCCCTCGCGGGCGCCTTCAGCGAGTTCCTTGACCCGCCCGTGGTACAGGTAGCCGCCGCGGTCGAACACGACGTTTTCAATGCCCTTCGCCTTGCAGCGCTCGGCGATGGCCTGGCCGACCTTCTTCGCGGCTTCCTTGTTGCCGCCGTACCCGGCAAAGTCCTTCTCTACAGTCGAAGCGGAGGCAAGGGTCACGCCGCTGACGTCGTCGATGACCTGTGCATAGATGTTTTTCGCGCTTCTGAACACATCAAGGCGCGGGCGCTCTGCAGTACCGCTGACCTTGCCGCGCACCCTCTTATGGCGCTTGAGCCGCGCCTTGTTGGAATCTTTCTTAGCAACCATTTCAGCACACTCTCCTTTCGATTACTTCTTCTTGCTGCCGGTCTTGCCTTCCTTACGGCGGATATGCTCGTCAGAATACTTGATGCCCTTGCCCTTGTAGGGTTCCGGCGGGCGCTTCTCACGAATTTCAGCCGCAAACTGGCCAACCTGCTGCTTGTCAGGACCGGAGATGATGATCTTATTCGCGGTCGGGCACTCAATGGTGATGCCGTCGACCTCGGAAACGACTACCTGGTGGGAGTAGCCGAGGTTCATGACCAGGTCCTTGCCGGTCTTCTGCACGCGGTAGCCGACGCCGTTGACGTCCAGCTCCTTCTTGAAGCCGTCGGTCACGCCTACCACCATGTTGTGGATGAGGCTGCGGGTCAGGCCGTGCAGTGCCCGGTTCTGCTTCTCGTCGTTGGGGCGGGTGACATGGATCTGGTCGCCCTCGACGGAAACGGTCATATTGGGGTGGATCGTGCGCTTAAGTTCCACCTTTGCGCCCTTGACGGAGATCTCGCTGCCGTTGACGGTAACGGTCACGCCTGCGGGGATTGTGATAGGCATTCTGCCAATTCGAGACATACTGTTTCCCTCCTTACCAGACGAACGCGAGGACTTCGCCGCCGACATTGAGCTCGCGAGCCTTCTTGTCGGTCATAACGCCCTTCGAGGTGGATACGATCGCAACGCCGAGGCCGCGCAGCACCTTCGGCAGCTCCTGCGCGCCCGCGTACACGCGCAGGCCGGGCTTGGAGACGCGCTTGAGGCCGGTAATCGCCTTCTGGCGGTTCTGGCCGTATTTCAGGGTGATGCGGATGATGCCCTGCGTGCCGTCGTCGATGATCTGGAACGCTTTGATGTAGCCCTCGTCAAGCAGGATCTGCGCGATGGACTTCTTCATCTTGGATGCCGGTACGTCAACGCTCTCATGGCGTGCAGAGCCGGCGTTGCGGATACGGGTCAGCATATCCGCGATGGGATCAGTGATCTGCATTTACTTTTGCTCCTCTCGAAGTTAGGTGGCCGTACAGGCAATCGTCCCAACCGATTATCCTGCGTACCCCCCACTTTTCAGATTTGTCCCTGCGCAGCCCTTCCGCGCAGGTGCTGGGAACGCTTTTCAGGTGCGGCATACGCGCCCCAAAAAGATATAACGAATTGTTGGCCAGTCCGGCCAACAATTTATTATAACATGTTTTTACCGCTTTTTACAAGCGTCATTTTGCTGTATTTTTGCCTGAAAACCGGCTTTTGCACAGTCGCTTTTGCCAGTTTCCGGGCACAGCACAGCGCCCCGCGCAAACCGCGCGGAGCGCAGCCCACGAACCGTGCCGGGGGCGCAGCCCCTTTTGATGGGAACCCGCAGGTCCCCATCAAGCGGCGGGCAAGCTTACCAGCTCGCTTTCCGCACGCCCGGGATCTGGCCCTTATAAGCCAGTTCGCGGAAGCAGATACGGCAGATGCCGTAGTTGCGCAGGTATGCGTGCGGGCGGCCGCAGATCTTGCAGCGGTTATACTGCCGGGTCGAGAACTTCGGAGTCTTCTGCTGCTTGAGCACCATTGCCTTCTTCGCCATGTGAATCCTCCTCCTTACTTCGCGAACGGAGCGCCCAGCATCCCGAGCAGCTCGCGCGCTTCTTCATCGGCCTTGGCCGTCGTGCAGATCACAACGTCCATGCCGCGTACCTTGTCGATCTGGTCATAGGAGATCTCCGGGAAGATCAGCTGCTCCTTGAGGCCCAGCGCATAGTTGCCGCGCCCGTCGAACGCGTCCGCGCTGATGCCGCGGAAGTCGCGCACACGCGGCAGCGCCACGTTGAACAGGCGGTCCAGGAACTCCCACATGCGGTTGCCGCGCAGCGTAACCTTTACGCCGACCGGCATGCCCTCGCGGAGCTTGAAGTTCGCAACCGATTTCTTCGCATTCGTGATAACCGGCTTCTGGCCTGTGATCGCGGTCAGGTCGCGCACGACCGCCTCAAAT
Organism: Clostridiaceae bacterium; assembly: GCA_009911355.1. Taxonomy (GTDB): domain Bacteria; phylum Bacillota; class Clostridia; order Oscillospirales; family Butyricicoccaceae; genus QXXE01. The sequence goes on from QXXE01000023.1 coordinate 14,752, forward strand.
ACCTTCGAGTTGCCGTAAGCTTCCTTGCCGCAGCCCACGTTCACGACGATTTTGTCAAGCTTCGGAATCTGCATGACGCTCTTGTACACGAATTTCTTCATCAGAGCAGGCGCGACCTCAGCGGTATATTTATCCTTCAAATTCGGCATAGCTTCAGTTTACCTCCCCTTACAGTGTCTCGCCGCAGTGCTTGCAGACTGCGACCTTCTTGCCGTCTGCCAGCAGCTTGTGCGCCGGGCGGGTCGGCTTGTCGCACTTGGGGCATACGCGCATCACCTTGCACGCGCGCAGCGCGCCCTCGCGCTTGACAATGCCGCCGGTCTCGCCCTGGCGGCGGGGCTTGACATGGCAGGTGAGCATATTCACGCCCTCCAGCACGACCATGCCCTTCTTCAAATCCACGGAAAGGACCTTGCCGCGCTTGCCCTTTTCCTTGCCCGAAAGGACGACTGCGGTGTCGCCCGTTTTCACATGCAGTGTATTCATTGTTCCGGCGGCCTCCTTACAGTACTTCGGGAGCCAGCGACAGGATCTTCATATAGTCCTTGTCGCGCAGCTCGCGCGCTACGGGCCCAAAAATACGGGTCCCTCTCGGGTTCTTGTCTTCCTTGATGATGACAGCCGCGTTCTCGTCGAAGCGGATGTAGCTGCCGTCCGCGCGGCGCAGCCCCTTCACGGAGCGGACGATCACGGCCTTCACCACGTCGCCCTTCTTCACGCCGCCGCCCGGCGTCGCCTTGCGCACCGAGCAGACGATCACGTCGCCAATGTTGCCATACCGGCGGGTGGAGCCTCCGAGCACACGGATGCACTTGAGCTCCTTCGCGCCGCTGTTGTCAGCCGCGCGCAGAAATGTTTCCTGCTGGATCATGTGCGGTTCTCCTCCTTACTTCGCCTTCTCGATGACCTCGACCAGCCGCCATCTCTTGTCCTTTGACAGCGGGCGGGTCTCCATCACCTTCACCTTATCGCCGATGCGGCACTCGTTGTTCTCGTCGTGCGCCTTCAGCTTGTAGGTGCGTTTGATAACCTTTTTATACAGAGGATGCTGTACGCTGTCCTCGATCGCAACGACAATGGTCTTGTCCATCTTGTCGGACACGACCTTGCCGGTCCTGGTTTTGCGTAACGCTCTCTCGCTCAACTTCGCTTACCTCCCTTACTTTGCCGCAAGCTGGAGCTCGCGGAGAACGGTGTTGACACGCGCGATATCGCGCTTGACCTCAGAAATCTTGTTGACGTTATCCAGCTGGTTGGTCGCATGCTGAAGCCGCAGGTTAAAGAGGTCCTTTTTCAGCTCGCCGAGCCTCGCGGTCAGCTCATCCTTCGACAGCTCCCTGATCTCTTTTGCCTTCATCATTCTTCACCACCAATCTTGGTCTCACGGGTCACGAACTTGGTCTTCACCGGCAGCTTGTGGCTGGCCAGGCGGAGCGCCTCGCGGGCGACCTCTTCGGATACGCCTGCGATCTCAAACAGCACCCGGCCCGGCTTTACCACCGCAACCCAGTACTCGGGCGAGCCTTTACCGGAACCCATTCGGGTCTCGGCAGGCTTCTCGGTCACCGGCTTGTCAGGGAAGATCTTGATCCAGACCTGGCCGCCGCGCTTGATATAACGGGTCATTGCGATACGGGCAGCCTCGATCTGGTTGGACTTGATCCATGCCGGCTCGGTTGCTGCGATGCCGTATTCACCATACGCTACGAAATTGCCGCGGGTGGCCTTGCCCTTCAGGCGGCCCCTGTGTACGCGGCGGTATTTAACTCTCTTGGGTAACAGCATTAGCGGTTGCCTCCTTCCTGCTGGCGGGGCGCACGGCGGTCCCCACGGTCGCTGCGGCGGCGGCGGTCGCCGTCACGGCGGTCGCGGCGGTCACGGCGCTCAAACGCGGGCTTGGGCGCTTCGATCGAGCGGCCCAGGCGCGGCCCACCGGTCAGCACTTCGCCCTTGTAGATCCAGACCTTGCAGCCGATCTTGCCATAAGTGGTGTTGGCCTCTGCGAAGCCATAGTCGATATCGGCGCGCAGGGTCTGCAGCGGGATGGTGCCCTCGTGGTAATGCTCGGTGCGCGCGATTTCCGCGCCGCCCAGGCGGCCGGAGCAGCAGGTCTTGATGCCCTTCGCGCCCATGCGCATGGCGCGGCCCATCGACTGCTTCATCGCGCGGCGGAAGCTGATGCGCTTCTCCAGCTGCGCGGCGATGTTCTCCGCGACCAGCTGCGCGTTGGTGTCCGGGTTCTTGATCTCGATGATGTTGACCTTCACCGGCTTGCCGATGCGCTTTGTAAGGTCGGCCTGGAGCTTTTCGATCTCCGCGCCGCCCTTGCCGATCACCATGCCCGGCTTGGCGCACTGGATGAAGATACGCACTTCCTTGTTGGTACGCTCAATCTCGATGCCGGGGACGCCTGCGGCGAACAGCAGCTTCTTGAGGTACTTGCGGATTTCATGGTCTTCCACGAGGAGGTCGCCGAACTCGCTGTCCTTTGCGAACCAACGGGAATCCCAATTCTTGATTACGCCCACACGGAGACCGTGGGGATTGACTTTCTGGCCCATTGTTTACCCTCCTCTTTTACTCTTTTTCCGCCAGGACGATGGTCACGTGCGAGGTCCGCTTCAGGATGCGGAACGCGCGGCCCTGTGCGCGGGGCATAACCCGCTTCATGACGGGGCCGGGCGCCACGTGCGCTTCCTTCACATACAGGCTTGCGCCGTCCATGTCGTGGTTGTTCTCGGCGTTGGCGAGCGCGCTCTTGAGCAGCTTTGCCATCACCTCGGAGGCGGCTTTCGGAGTATTCTGGATGATCGCCATTGCGGTGCCCGCGTCCTTGCCGCGGATCAGGTCGCAGATCAGCTTCATCTTGCGGGGGGTCATGCGCACATTGCGTACGATTGCTCTTGCTTCCATGTTCCTTTCCCCCCTTACTTGCCGTTGTTGGAGGTCTTGCTGCCCGCGTGGCCTCTGTAGGTGCGGGTCGGCGCGAACTCACCCAGCTTGTGGCCGACCATATCCTCGGTCACATAAACCGGTACGTGCTTGCGGCCGTCGTGTACGGCGATGGTATGCCCGACGAACTCGGGGAAGATGGTGGAGGCGCGCGACCAGGTCTTGAGGACCTTCTTCTCGCCTGCCTCGTTCATCGCGGTGACCCTTTTGTAAAGCTCAGGAGCCACAAAGGGGCCTTTTTTAACGCTTCTGCCCATGTTTCCTGTCTCCTTTCCTTACTTGCCGTTACGCCGCCGCACGATCTGCTTGTCGGTGCGGTGGTTCTTCTTGCGGGTCTTGTAACCCATTGCAGGCTTGCCCCACGGGGTAACCGGGGACGGGCGGCCGATGGGGCTCTTGCCCTCGCCGCCGCCGTGCGGGTGGTCGCACGGGTTCATGACCGAGCCGCGGACGGTCGGGCGGATGCCCATGTGGCGGGTACGGCCGGCTTTGCCGATCTGGACGTTGGAGTGGTCCTGGTTGCCGACCTGGCCGATGGTGGCCTTGCACTCAAGGCGGATATAGCGGACCTCGCCGGAGGGCAGGCGGACCTGCGCCTTGCCGTTTTCCTTCGCCATCAGCTGGGCGGCGACGCCTGCCGAGCGGACGAGCTGCGCGCCCTTGCCGGGGTAGAGCTCGATGTTGTGGATAACGGTACCAACGGGGATGTTCGCGATCGGCAGGCAGTTGCCGGGCTTGATATCGGCTTCGGGGCCGGAGACGACGAGGTAGCCGACCTTGAGGCCCTCGGGCGCGAGGATGTAGCTCTTCGTGCCGTCCTCGTACTGGATCAGGGCGATATTTGCCGAACGGTTCGGGTCATATTCGATGGTCTTGACGGTGGCGTTGCCGGTCTTCTGGCGCTTGAAGTCGATAATGCGGTATTTCTGCTTGTTGCCGCCGCCGTGGTGGCGGACGGTGATGCGGCCGTAGCTGTTGCGGCCGGCGTGCTTTTTCAGCTTTTCGAGAAGGCTCTTCTCGGGCTTCACCTTGGACAGCTCCTTGTTCGCCAGGACGCTCATGTTCCGGCGGGAGGGTGTCGTCGGGTTGAAAGTCTTAATCGCCATAGTGGTGTTTCAACTCCTTAAATCTGTTCCTTATCGGGGTGTCTTCCCCATACTTTGCCGCTTTCTTTTGGGGGCTTCCGCGGCCTGCGGGCCGCGCCCCTCGCCGGGGAGGCGGCCTGCGCGGCCAGCGCCCCTCGCCGGGGAGGCGGCCTGCGCGGCCAGCGCCCCTCGCCGGGGAGGCGGCCTGCGCGGCCAGCGCCCCTCGCCGGGGAGGCGGCCTGCGCGGCCCGCGCCAGAGGGGCGCGCCCCTCTGGACTCCCTTTCTCCGCCTGCGGGCGGGGCTTTTGTGCGGCTTGTTTCGGTAAGCCCGGGAGCTTACATCATGTTTTCAAAGATTTCGATCTTCTTCGAATCCTCGGCCAGTGTGATGACTGCCTTTTTGATCGCCGGGGTCTTGCCGGTATGCACGCCCATGCGCTTCCACTTGCCGGGAAGCTTGATGGTGTTGACCTTTTTGACCTTCACGCCGAAGATTTCCTCTACGGCCTTGCGGATCTCGATTTTGTTCGCGTCGCGTGCGACTTCAAACACGTATTTGTTATCTGCCAGGCCCTCCATCGAGCGCTCGGTGATGACCGGCTTCCGGATAATGTCATATGCGAATTTCATTATGCGTAAACCTCCTCGATCTTCGCGACTGCCGCCTTATCGACGATGAACTTGTCGGCATTCAGGATGTCATACACGCTCAGGGTGCTCGCGATGGTGGTGCGCACGCCAGGGATATTGGCGGCGGACTTGACAACGTTCGTGCGGACCTCGGGGGTGACGACCAGGCTCTTTGCGTCCTGTACGCCCAGCGCCTTGAGGAAGCCCGCAAAGCTCTTGGTCTTAATCTCTGCGAGGTCAAGGCCGTCGATGACGATGATCTCGCCCGCTGCCGCCTTCGCGCTCAGCGCGGAGAGGAGCGCCAGGCGCTTGACCTTCTTGTTCAGCTGATATCTGTAGCTTCTCGGCTTGGGGCCCAGCGCGATGCCGCCGTGGGTCCACTGGGGGGAGCGGATCGAGCCCTGGCGCGCACGGCCGGTACCCTTCTGCCGCCACGGCTTGATGCCGCCGCCGCGCACCTCCGCGCGCGTCAGCGTCGACTGGGTGCCCTGCCGGCGGTTCGCCAGCTGGTTCTTCACTGCCGCGTGCATGACCGGTACGTTCGGCTCAATGCCGAAAACCGCCGCGTTCAGCTCCATTTCACCGGTCTTTTCACCGGACATGTTGTAAATTGCTGCTGTAGGCATTTCTGTTTCCTCCTCCCGTTACTTTCTTGCCGAGGCCTTCTGCGGGTTCTTGCTGACGCCTGCCGCCGGACCCTTCGCAACACGGTTGTGCTTTACGGTATCCTTCAGGTAGACGATGCCGCCCTTCGGGCCCGGGATCGCGCCGCGTACGGCGATCAGGTTGAGCGAGGGGTCGACCTTGACAACGTCGAGGTTCTGCACAGTAACCTGCTCCGCGCCCAGATGGCCAGGCATCATTTTGCCCTTCATGATCTTGGACGGGTCGGAGCACGCGCCCATCGAGCCCTGGTGGCGGTGCATCGGGCCCGCGCCGTGGCTCATCGGGGAGCGGCCCGCGTTCCAGCGCTTGATAACGCCAGCGTAGCCCTTGCCCTTCGAAATGCCGGTCACGTCGACATAATCGCCCTCGGCGAATACGTCAGCGGTCAGCACGTCGCCGACCTGGTAGGTCGTGCAGTCGGCAAGGCGGAACTCCTTGAGGTACTTCTTGAGCGCTTCGCCCGCTTTCTTGAGATGGCCGAGCTGGGGCTTGTTCAGCTTCTTTTCCTTGACGTCCTCGAAGCCAAGCTGGATGGCGTTGTAGCCCTCCTTATCGGTGGTCTTGACCTGGGTCACGACGCAGGGGCCTGCCTCGATGACGGTCACTGGGATGACCTTGCCCTCAGCGTCGAAGATCTGCGACATGCCGACCTTCTTGCCGATGATTGCTTTCTGCATGGTGTTTTCCTCCTTAAAAGGTTATTGGTTGGCCTGCGCGCTCAGGCACACAGGGCAACTTGACCCTGCCGCGCGGATCGCGGCACAGGTGCAAACCGAAGGCTGGGTTGGTTCCCCCGGTTTGTTAACAAAGGATATTCGCACTCCCCGAGCCGCAGCGCGCAATTGAATCGCCGCGCCAGCGGCGGTAAAAACCCGCGACATGCGCGTGGGTTTTTACACCTTGCGCCAGAACGCAGTGTACCGCGCCATGCGCGGTGCATGGAGTGCAGGCCGAGCCGATGCACAGCCCAAAGGGCTGTGTCAGCGGAGCCCCAATTCGCCGGAAATCCGCAGATTTTCGGCGGGACGCGCAGCGTCAAAGCTTGATCTCGATATCAACGCCCGCCGGGAGATCGAGGCTCATCAGGCTCTCTACGGTCTTCTGTGCCGGGTTCAGGATGTCGATCAGGCGCTTATGGGTGCGGCGCTCAAATTGTTCACGGCTGTCCTTATATTTGTGTACAGCGCGCAGGATCGTGATGATCTCGCGCTCGGTGGGCAGCGGGATCGGGCCGGACACTTTCGCGCCGGTGCGCTTGGCGGCTTCGACAATCTTCTCGGCGCTCTGGTCGATCAGCTCATGGTCGTAAGCCTTCAGACGGATACGGATTTTTTCAGCGTTAGCCATTTCGGATTTTCCTCCTCGTACTTCTAGTCGTACATTCTTGAAATGCGACCCGTTACGGAGAGAAACTGCAACCCTGCCTTGCGTATCACAGCAGGGCATGAAAATAACCGGTTGTGCGCACAGTCTGTGCATGATCCGGTCAAAAGAACACGGGAGGTTCCGGCCATCGGCCTGTCGGCGCATGCGCCGGGGTTCCGAATTTACGCGGGAACATCGTGTTGAAGCTGGCACAGCTTTTTGCTGCCAGCCGGATAGCAGTTGTCTCAACCGCCCGATTGTCGGACCTACTCCGCTGAAGTTACCCGGAAAAGTTCCGGCAATCTCCAGCATCATCGCGTGACCGCGGATTTCCGCAGTGCTTTAACAGCATACACCAAACCCGGCTGGAAGTCAAGACTTTTTGTAGAAATTTTTCGTATTTTTTTGTAAGAATTGCCGAGAGCCCTTTTCCAAAGCCTTAGCGGGGCGCTGCGCACAAAAAACCGCCTTACGGATAACCGTAAGGCGGTTTTTTGGAGGTACCACCCAGAATCGAACTGGGGATCAGGGAGTTGCAGTCCCACGCCTTACCGCTTGGCTATGGTACCGTGGATGGAGCGGATGACGAGGCTCGAACTCGCTACCTCCACCTTGGCAAGGTGGCGCTCTACCAGATGAGCTACATCCGCAAAGTTGACGTTTTCGGGCGGAATCGCTTTCCTGCGGGAAAGCCACGGCGGTTACAACAGTCCACCGGACTGTTGCCAAGAGCCGCCTTTCGATTCCGCTTGTCAGCGAAACAAAAACGCTGGTGCCTCCGGGCGGAATCGCTTTCCTGCGGGAAAGCCACGGCGGTTACAACAGTCCACCGGACTGTTGCCAAGAGCCGCCTTTCGATTCCGCTTGTCAGCGAAACAAAAACGTTGGTGCCTCCGGGCGGAATCGAACCACCGACACGGGGATTTTCAGTCCCCTGCTCTACCGACTGAGCTACAGAGGCGAAGCACCGCGCTGAGCGATCCGGAACCCAGCCGAACCATCAGCGCCGAAATCTATTATACCGAACCCGGGCGCTGATGTCAACACCTTTTTTGAAATTCCCGGAGATTTTTCCATGCGCCGCCAGCTCGGCCCTGCCGGGCTTCCAATTCCAAAGAATTGTACAGGCAATCCCTTCCGGCTTTCCCGCGCCGAAACCCAGCCTTGCCATAAAAAGCAGCCTGACAGACCCCCCATCAGGCTGCTTTCCATTATTTCATCAACGCAACCATAACCGCCTTCTGCGCATGGAGACGGTTCTCGGCTTCCTCAAACAGCTCGTCCGCGTGCGCTTCAAAGACCTCGTCGGTGATCTCCTGCCCGCGGTAGGCCGGCAGGCAGTGCTGGACCATCGCGCCCTGGTTTGCGAGCTCCATCAGCTCCGCGTTGACCTGATAGCCCGCGAACGCCTTGATACGCGCTTCCTTTTCGTCCTCCTGGCCCATCGAAGCCCAGGTGTCGGTATAGACCACATCCGCGTCCCGGACGGCCTGCCCGGGGTCGCCGGTCAGCTCGAAATCCGGGTTGCCCTTCGCAAATTCGAGTACAACCGGGTCGGGGTGGTAGCCCTCCGGGCAGGCGCACGAAATCTTCATGCCGGTTTTCAGGCAGCCGACGATGAGCGAGTTTGTCATATTGTTGCCGTCCCCGATGTACGCCAGCTTGAGCCCTTCCAGCTTTGCATAGTGCTCGCGGATGGTCATCAGGTCGGCCAGCACCTGGCACGGGTGGCAGAAGTCGGTCAGCCCGTTGATAATCGGGATGGAGCCATACTCCGCGAGGTCCTCGACCTCCTGCTGCGCAAAGGTGCGGATCATAATGCCGTCCAGATAACGAGAAAGCACCCGCGCCGTATCCTGCACCGGCTCGCCGCGCCCGATCTGCAAATCCTTCGACGACAGGAACAGCGGCTGCCCGCCCAGCTGGTAAATACCGGTCTCGAAGGAGACGCGGGTGCGCGTCGACGATTTCTGGAAAATCAGCCCAACCGACTTGCCCTCCAGATGCTTGTGCGGGATATGGTTCCTGCGCTCATACTTGAGCTGGTCGGCAAGATCCAGGATCCCGATGATCTCCTCGCCGCTCAGGTCGAGCAGTTTTAATAAATGCTTCATGCGAAAACCTCCTTCATAATTTCAACAGCCGCGTCCATTTCGGCATAGCTGATAGTCAGCGGCGGCAGCAGGCGGATGGCGTTCTGGCCCGCCGTCAGCACCAGCACGCCCTTTTCCAGCAACCCATTTACAATCCCGGCACGCTTTTCAGGCGAGACGATAATCCCCAGCATCAGCCCTGCGCCGCGCACGCCCTCGATGTCCGGCGAGCCCAGCCCGAGGATGCGCTCGCGCAGGTAACTGCCCTTCTCGCGCACGGAGGCCAGGAATTCCGGGTCATTCACTACGGAAAGTACCGCGTCCGCAGCGGCGCAGACCAGCGGCGTACCACCGAAGGTGGTCGCGTGAGTGCCAGGGGTCAGCACATCACAGCAGCTCTTGCCCGCAAGCACCGCGCCAACCGGCACGCCGCCGCCCAGCCCCTTCGCCATTGTCACCACATCGGGCCGGATGCCGTAATCCTGGAAGCAGAACAACGAGCCAGTGCGCCCGATGCCGGTCTGTACCTCGTCGACAATCAGCAGCAGGTCGCGCTCACGACAAAACGCCTCGACGGCCTTTACAAACCCCGGGTCAAGCGGCAGCACGCCGCCCTCGCCCTGGATGAGCTCGATCATCACCGCACAGGCGGTGCTGTCAGCCTTCTCCTTCACGCTGTCAAGGTTATCGGCCTCCGCATAGTCGAAGCCCTCGGTAAAGGGGAAGAAAAAATTATGAAAACGCGCCTGCCCGGTCGCCTTGAGGGTGGTCACAGTCCGCCCGTGGAACGAATTGAGCAGGGTCACGATCTTGCTGCGGCCCTCGCCGTACTTGTCGAACGAATACTTGCGCGCCAGCTTGATTGCGCCCTCGTTGGCCTCCGCGCCGGAGTTCGCAAAAAAGACCTTGCCCATGCCGGTAGCGGTCACAAGCGTTTTCGCAACCTTCACCATCGGCCCGGTGAGATAGAGGTTTGAGGTATGGGCCAGCTTGTGCGCCTGGGCAGTAATCGCGTCCACAACCACAGGGTTATTGTAACCCAGCGAATTGACGCCAATGCCGCTTGCAAGGTCAATATACTGTTTCCCCTCCACGTCCCAAAGCGTCGCGCCCTCGCCGTGGTCGAGCGCAACCGGGAAGCGCCCGTAGGTATTCATTACATACTGCTGTTCTTCCGTTTTCAATTCCTGATAAGTCACTTGGAATCCCTCGATTCTGAAAATAATACGCCAACCGGCTCCTCCCCGCCGCAGCGGGGCTGAAGTTTTTACTCGATTTTTTTACAAAAAAATCGCGGGGTGCAGGGGCAGGGCCCCTGCCGCCTGTCCGGCGGGAGGACGCCCGTCCGGCGAGGACGCCCGTCCGGCGAGGACGCCCCTCCGGCGAGGAGGCCCGTCCGGCGAGGAGGCCCGTCCGGCAAGGACATCAGCTAAACATTGTCCCTACGCCGACCTTCGACAGCAGCTCGATCAAAATCGAGTGCTTCACGCGCCCATCCTGTATGTTCGCGCGCTCTACCCCCCGCCGGATGGCCTCTACGCAGCAGTCCACCTTCGGGATCATGCCCCCCGAAATCACGCCCTCCTTAATGAGCGCAGGCACCTCCGAAACCTTCACCCGGTGGATGATCGTCGACTCGTCCTTCGCGTCGCGCAGCAGCCCGCGTACATCGGTCAGCAGGATGAGCTTTTTCGCCCCCAGCGCAACCGCCAGCTTCGCCGCCGCCGTGTCAGCGTTGATGTTGTAGCAGGTGTCGTCGTCGATGCCCTGCGCCACCGTGGACACAACCGGGATGTACCCTTTGTCAAGCACGTCGACCACCGCCGTCGGGTCGACCTCGACGATGTCGCCAACGTAGCCATAGTCGGTGCCCTGCCGGTCGGTCAGCCGCTTCGCCTGGAACAGCCCGCCGTCCATCCCGCCGAGCCCGATACCGTGCCCGCCCGCCTTTTCCAGCAGCCCGACCAGGTCCTTGTTGACCTTGCCGCACAGGATCATCTGCACAATGTCCATCGTTTCGCGGTCGGTGTAGCGCAGGCCGTTGACAAACCGCGACTCTTTGCCGATCTTTTTCAGCATTTCGGAGATTTCCGGCCCGCCGCCGTGCACGACCACGACTTTTACGCCGACCAGCCGCAGCAGCACGATATCGTGAATGACTGCGTCCTTGAGTTCCGCGTTAATCATGGCGTTGCCGCCGTACTTGACGACGACGGTCTGCCCGTAGTATTCCTGCAAATAGGGAAGCGCTTCGACGAGCACGCCCGCCTTGGCCTCCGCATCTAAATTCAGCATATTTCCTCTTCCTTCTGTTTGCCGCTTGCTCCGTCCCAGGGGCCCTGCCCCCGGACCCCCGCGCCTGCGCAGCGGGCGCCAAAGGGGCTAGCCCCTTTGGAATCCCTTCCACCGCTGCGGCGGGGACGGGGGACGGGGAGACCGCAGCTTTATGTGCGGTAGTCGCCGTTAATCTTTACGTAGTCATAGGTCAGGTCGCAGCCCCACGCAACCGCCGATCCGCCCGCTTCGTGTACGTCGATATCAATCGTGACCTCCGGGCGCAGCAGGATTTCCTTGGCCTTCCCCTCGTCAAAATCGACCGCGCGGCCAGCTTTGCAGACCGAGATTTTGCCCTTATCTGATGAAAAGTCCACGTCGACCTTTTCCGGGTCAAACTCCGCGCCCGAATAGCCCATCGCGCAGAGCACACGCCCCCAATTCGCATCCGCGCCGAACATCGCGGCTTTCAGCAGGCTGGACGAGCAGACCGCCTTCGCAAGCACCGTCGCGGTGTCGTTGTCGCGCGCGCCGCATACGTTGCAGGTAATCAGCCTGCTTGCACCCTCGCCGTCTGCGGCGATCTGCCGCGCAAGCGACGTACATACCATCGCAAGCGCTTCGCGGAACGCCTGCCAGTCCTCGTCCCGCTCCTGGATTTCCGCGTTGCCCGCAAGCCCGCTCGAGAGCACGACACACATATCGTTCGTCGAGGTGTCCCCATCGACCGATACGCAGTTAAAGCTGCCCTTTACCACCTCACGCAGCGTTTCCTGGAGCAAGCCGCCCGCAATCGCGCAGTCGGTGGTCACAAACGCCAGCATTGTCCCCATATTGGGATGGATCATGCCGGAGCCCTTGCAAATCCCGCCGATCCGGCAGGTTTTCCCGCCTGCGGTAAACTCGCAGGCTTCGGTTTTCTGTGTGGTATCGGTGGTCATAATCGCGATATTCGCGGCTTCCGAGCCGTCTTGCGAAAGGGTGATCTTCCCGATGTTTTCTTCGATGCATTCAATGTTGATCCGCTGCCCGATCACGCCAGTCGACGCGACGACAACATCCTCCTCCGGGATGCCGAGCAGCTTTGCCGCCGCCGCCGCTTCCCTTCTTGCGTTTTCCAGCCCATCGGGCGCGCATGCGTTCGCGTTGCCGGAATTGACTACAACCGCCTGTGCCCTGCCGTTTTCCAGGTGCTCGCGCGTCACCTGCAAAGGCGCGGCCTTCACGCGGTTTTTCGTATAGGTTGCCGCCGCTGTACACGGCACGGATGCGTATAGGATCGCGGTATCGTCCTTTGCGCTTGACGCTTTCACGCCGCAGCGGGTCGCCCCGGCCGTGAAGCCCTGCGCCGCGCAGACGCCGCCTGTAATCTTCTGAACCATTGTTCCCTCCAAAATTCCTGCTTTTCTTTCTGCTCCTGCTGTTCCCACTGCTCCTTCGGGGCTCTGCCCCTGCACCCCGCGCCTGCGCGGCGGGCGCCAAAGGGACTCGTCCCTTTGGAATCCCTTTCTCGCCTGCGGGCGGGACGGGGGCCGGGTTTCCGCGCTTACCGGTCAGCGCCAGCCCGCTTTGCTGTTATTTTTTCTTCCAGTCCTCCAGGAATGCGCTGACGATCATCGCCGCGCCGGTACACAACAGCAGCGGCGCCATGATCGGCAGGAAGCTGCCGACATAATTCAGCCCTGCGCGGAACAGCTCCGCATTCCACGAGCTGGCCCCCGACATAAAGGTCGCCGCCGAGAGGTATCACGCCGCAGAGAGCACCGCCGCCGCGAACACGAGCAGCCCCCCTGTCACCCGTTTGCCCATCGGTTTCCTCCCTTTTTACAGCAGCCCGGCTGTTTCCTCGAAGCCGAGCATCAGGTTCATATTTTGCACCGCCGCGCCCGACGCGCCTTTTCCAAGGTTGTCAAACAGCGCGGTTACAATCGTCTGCTTCCCGCTGCCGGAAACGATCAGCTCCAGGTCATTCTTCCCAGCCTTTGTACTGGCGTAAATCACCGGTTCATTGCCGCCCAGCGGCGCGACCGATACCAGCTTCTGCCCCTCGTAATGCTCCGCGAGCGCCGCATGGATACGCTCCGGCTCAAACCCGGGCAGGTAAACTGTCGTTGCCATCCCCTGCGGGAAATCGCCGAGGATGGGCGCGAACACCGGCGGGCTGACCAGCCCGCAAATATGCTGCATCTCGGGCAGGTGCTTGTGCTGGAGGCTGAGGCCGTAAATCCGATGGGATTTGTGGCGCGGGTCACGCCCTTCGTCCTCGTATTCCGCAATCAGCTTCTTGCCGCCACCGGTGTATCCGGTCAACGATGAGCAGGTGAACGCGAATCCGGGATGCACCACCCCGCCCTGCACCAGCGGGTACACCGACGAGATAAAGCCTGTCGCGTGGCAGCCTGGGTTGGCAATGCGCGGCTGTTCCTCGATATACGCCCTTTGGGCGCAGTCAAGCTCGGGGAATCCGTACACCCAGCCGGGGCTGGTGCGGTGGGCCGTCGACGCGTCGATCACGCGGGTGCGCGGGTTATCAATCAGCGTGACCGCTTCCAGCGCCGCCGCGTCGGGCAGGCACAGGAACACAAGGTCGGCGGCATTCAGCAGCTTCCGCCGCTCCTCGGTGTCCTTGCGCTTATCCTCGTCGATCAGCAGCAGCTCGATATCGCCGCGCCCGCCCAGCCGGTCATAGATTTGCAGCCCGGTAGTGCCTTCCTTGCCGTCGATATAGATTTTAGGCTTCATGTTCAATAAACCCCTCGATTTTCGTAATCTGGCGCGAGACCTCCTCAGGCGCAGGCCCGCCCAGCGAACGCCGTTCGGCAACGCATACGTTCAGGTCGATTGCGTGGTACACATCCTCCTCGAATACGTCGGACACCGCCCGGTATTCCTCGATCGGCAGCGCGTCCAGCGTTGTGCCGAGTTCGATGCACCGCGCTACGAGCGTGCCGGTCGCCTTGTATGCGTCGCGGAAAGGCACGCCCTTCTTGGTGAGATAATCCGCGCAGTCGGTGGCGTTGATAAAGCCACGGTACGCGGCCTTTTTCATGTTCTCGGGCAGGACGGTCATGGTTTCAAACATCGGCGCGAACACGCGCAGGCACATCTTGACGTTGTCGACCGCGTCAAAAACGGCTTCCTTGTCCTCCTGCATATCCTTATTATAAGCGAGCGGCAGGCCCTTCATCAGTGTCAGCAGCGCCGTAAGGCTGCCGTAGACGCGGCCGGTCTTGCCGCGGATCAGCTCGCACACATCCGGGTTTTTCTTCTGTGGCATGATCGACGAGCCGGTTGAATATGCGTCGTCAAGTTCCACGAACTTAAATTCCCACGAGCACCACGCAACGACCTCTTCGCTGAGCCTTGACAAGTGCAGCATCAGCACGGACAGCGCCGCGCACAGCTCAATGCAGTAGTCGCGGTCGGCCACGCCGTCGAGCGAGTTGTCCATCGGCGCGTTAAAGCCGAGCCTTTCGGCGGTAAACGCGCGGTCGATCGGGTAGGTCGTCCCGGCGAGCGCGCCCGAGCCCAGCGGGCATTCGTCCATGCGCTCCAGGCAGTCGTTCAGCCGGGTCACGTCGCGGCGCAGCATGTTGCAGTACGCCATCAGGTGGTGTGCGAAGGTGATCGGCTGCGCCCGCTGCAAGTGGGTATACCCCGGCATCACGGTATGCAGGTTTTCCTTTGCCTTCTGCACCAGCACGCGCATAAATTCCAGCACCAGAGCACGGATTGTCAGGATCTCTTTCCTGGTATACAGCCGCATATCAAGCGCGACCTGGTCATTGCGCGACCGTGCGGTGTGCAGGCGCTTGCCCGCGTCGCCGATGCGCTCGGTCAGCACCTCCTCGACCGCCATATGGATATCCTCGTAGGCTTCCGGCGAAAGGTCAATCTTTCCCGCGTCGAGGTCGGCGCGCACGCCGGCAAGCCCTTCGGTAATCGCGCGGCAGTCCTCGCTGGAAATGATGCACTGCCTTGCGAGCATCGCGGCGTGTGCCAGCGAGCCTTCGATATCCTCCCGGTACATCCGGCTGTCGAACGTTACCGAGGAATTAAAGTCGTTCACAACGGCGTCGGTTTCTTTCTGGAACCGTCCCGCCCACATTTTAGCCATAAAATCGTTCTCCTGTGGTAAACCGGCAAACGGGCAGGAGTGCCCACCTGCCCGCGCCTTTCCCAATTTTGATCGGGGGTTACAGCTCTTTTTTATGACCTGATAACCCATTGTGCCATAAACGCCATGTTCTTGTGCCGATTTGTCCCGCAGGGCTCTGCCCTGCACCCGCGCCTGCGCGGCGGGCGCCAAAGGGACTCGTCCCTTTGGAATCCCTTTCTCGCCTGCGGGCGGGACAGGGGTGCGGGTACAGTCCCGCATCGGCGGAGCGCCGGTTAAATTTTCCCCTGTTCGCGCAGCGCCTGGACGGTATCCGGCAGGCCCCAAAGGTTGATGAAGCCCTTCGAGTCCTTTTGGTCATAATCACTCGCGTCAAATGTCGCAAGCTCCTCCGAATAGAGGGTGTACGGGCTTGTCATCCCCGCCGGGATGATATTGCCCTTGTAAAGCTTCATCTTGACGGTGCCGGTCACAGACTCCTGCGTCTTGTCGACAAACGCCGAAAGCGCCTCGCGCAGCGGGCTGAACCATTTGCCGTTATATACAAGGTCGGCAAAGTCGACCGCCAGCTTCTGCTTCTCGTGCAGCGTATCCTTGTCCAGGCAGATCATTTCCAGCTGCTCATGCGCCGCGTACAAAATCGTGCCGCCCGGCGTTTCATAGATGCCCCGGTCCTTCATGCCGACAAGGCGGTTCTCGACGATATCAATAATGCCGATGCCGTTCTCGCCGCCCAGCTTGTTCAGCTTCCGGATAATATCGGAAACCTTCATCTTTTCGCCGTCGACCGCGACCGGCACGCCCTTCTCAAAGTCAATGCTCACATAGGTCGGCTTGTCCGGTGCCTTGAACGGCGACACGCCCATCTCAAGGAACCCTTCTTTGTCAAGGTCGGGCTCGTTCGACGGATCCTCCAGGTCAAGCCCCTCGTGCGACAGGTGCCAGAGGTTCTTATCCTTAGAATAACTGGTCTCGCGGGTGATCTTCAGCGGGATCTGGTGCGCCTCCGCATAATCGATCTCCTCGTCGCGCGATTTGATATCCCACTCGCGCCACGGCGCGATAATCCCCATCTGCGGCGCAAAGCGCTTGATCGCAAGCTCAAAACGCACCTGGTCGTTGCCCTTGCCCGTGCAGCCGTGGCAGATCGCGTCCGCACCCTCCGCAAGCGCGATCTCAACCAGCTTCTTTGCAATGATCGGGCGCGCAAACGCCGTGCCGAGCAGGTAAGTTTCATACCTCGCGCCCGCCTTCATCGCGGGTACAATCACCTCGTCGCACATCTCGTCGGTCAGGTCGGCCACGATCAGCTTGCTTGCGCCGGTCTTGAGCGCCTTTTCTTCCAAACCGTCCAGCTCAGTGCCCTGCCCAACGTCGCCGGACACCGCAATGATTTCCGGGTTATTGTAATTTTCCTTCAGCCACGGGATGATAATCGAGGTATCCAGCCCGCCGGAGTAAGCAAGGACGATCTTCTTGTATTCTTTTGCCATTTTTTAACCCTCCAAAGGTTCGTTTTTTCTTAACGGCATTATTATAATACGGCTTGCCGGGAAATGCAAGAAAAATTTATATTTATTTTTGAAAATGAATAAATATGCACCCTATGTATGATTCATCCAAAGAAAAACAGAAGCCGGGGCGTTTTGGGGCTTGCGTTTTTGGTGAAAATGTACTATTATGGAGAACAAGGGGTGTAAAGACACCCCACGAAGCAGCCCGGTTCTGCGGGCAGTGCAAAAAAAGAGGGTACGAATATGACCGAAAAAAATTTGACAATGCTGACCGATTTTTATGAATTTACGATGGCGAACGGCTATTTTGAGCACGGGATGGCCAACCGCCGCGCTTATTTTGACATGTTCTTCCGCCGTGTGCCCGACGGCGGCGGCTACGCCATCATGGCGGGGGTCGAACAGCTGATCCGCTATTTTGAAAACCTGACCTTTTCCGACGAGGATATTGAATACCTGCGCGGGCGCAAGTGCTTTTCCGAGGGCTTTCTGGCCTATTTAAAGGATTTCAAGTTTGAGTGCGACGTCTGGGCGGTGCCCGAGGGCACGCCGGTCTTCCCGGGCGAGCCGATTGTGACCGTCGCGGGCCCGATGGTACAGGCGCAGTTCGTCGAGACGATGATCCTGCTGACGATCAACCATCAGACGCTGATCGCGACAAAGGCGAGCCGCATCACCCGCTCGGCGCGGGGCAAGGTTGTGCTGGAATTCGGCTCCCGGCGGGCGCAGGGCGCGTCCGGCGCGATTTTCGGCGCGCGCGCGGCGTACATCGGCGGATGCAACGGCACGGCCTGCGCGCTGGCCGACCGCGACTATGGCATCCCGGCGGGCGGCACGATGGCGCACTCGTGGGTGCAGATGTTCGACTCGGAATACGAAGCCTTCAAAGCGTACGCGGAGACCTACCCGGACAACTGCACGTTCCTGGTGGATACGTACAACGTGCTGAAATCGGGCGTCCCGAACGCCATCCGCGTGGCGAAGGAAGTGCTGGCCCCAAAGGGCGTGCGCCCCAAGGCAATCCGGCTGGACTCGGGCGACATCGCCTACCTGTCAATCAAGGCGCGCGAGATGCTGGACGAGGCGGGCTTCCCGGACATGCAGATCATGGCGTCTAATTCACTGGATGAATATTTAGTCCGCGACCTGCTCGGCCAGGGGGCGCTGATCGACTCGTTTGGCATTGGCGAGCGGCTGATCACGTCGAAATCCGAGCCGGTATTCGGCGGGGTTTACAAGCTGGTTGCGGTCGAAAACACGCTGGGCCAGATCATACCGAAGATCAAGGTATCGGAGAATTGGAGAAGATCACAACACCGCATTTCAAGAAACTGTACCGCCTGTACGACAATAAAACGCGTAAGGCGCTGGGCGACGTGCTGACTACACACGATGAGGTAATCGATACGGGCAAGCCCTACACGCTGTTCCATCCGATCCACACATGGAAGAAGAAAACGGTACATGATTTCACGGCGAAGCCGCTCCAGGTGCAGATTTTCCGGAAGGGCGTGCGGGTATACGAATCGCCGGACGTACACGAAATCCGCGCATACTGCATGCAGCAGATGGGGACGCTTTGGGAATCGATCAAGCGGTTTGAGAACCCGCAGCCCTATTTTGTCGACCTCTCCAAGAAGCTCTGGCAGATCAAGAGCGATTTGCTCGAGGGGTGCAGGTATTGACGCTTCGCGTCTCACCGAAAATCTGCGGATTTTCGGTGAATTTCGGGGGAATAGGGTAAATTTAACTCAGCCGATGCGGGCTTTCGCCCGCAGGCCGAGGTGTAAAAGCCCACGTACATGTCGCGGGCTTTTACCGCTTTCGGCGGTTTGAATACGCGCTGAGGCGCGGGGGATTGCCGTTCCCTCTTCTGCCAGACCGAAAAAACGCAGTTTTTTTCATCCTACATTCCTGATAAGGAGGGTTTTCCGTGCCGAGCGAAGCCAAAAAGGATTTCAACGCCATGCTTGCTGACAGCCGCGGTATGCCGCGTATACAGGCCGTCACCGACCCAAAAACCGCCGCGCGGTATGGCGGCACGCAAATGCTGCTCGCACCGCCGCGCGCCTATGACGAGGTGATGAAGCGCATCCCGGAAGGGAAGCTGCTCACCTTGCCGGAACTCCGGGAATACCTTGCGCGGGTGCACGGCGCAGATTTCACCGACCCGATGACCGCCGGTATCTTTGTACAGATCGCAGCGTGGGCAAGCGAACAGCGGGAGGGCTCCCCTACCCCGTGGTGGCGTGTCCTGAAAGCGGGCGGCGAGCTGAACCCCAAGTTCCCGGGCGGCGCGGAAGCCCAGAAGGCAAAACTGGAAGCGGAAGGCCACACCGTGCTTCAAAAAGGCCGTACCGCCCTCAAGTATTACGTAAAGGACTATGAATCGTGCCTTTTCACCCCAACCGTTTAATCCCCCCTGTTGATGCAAAGCCCCTTCCCGGCACAGGCCGGGAAGGGGCTTTTCCCGCAGCAAAAAGGCCGCCCGCAGGCAGCCTCCAATCCTGATTCAGCGGTTCCCCGCATTCTGTTCAGCGAGCCGTAGCGCAAACACGACGGGCATGATCAGCACCCCGCACAAAAAGTTGCTCACGCCGTGGATCACATCGAACGGTAGCCCCGCAACAATCCACGCGGCCATCCCCTCGAAATTCAGCCCAAACAGCAGCGCCTGTGCCGGTGCGCAAAGCGTCCCGAAGAGGAACCCATGCGCCGCGCAGACGGCCATATAGACGGCGGGCTGGAGCTTTTTCGGCATATCCCGGGGCAGCAGCATCACCGCCCCCCAAAGGATGAGCCAAACATACAGATAGGCAAACCACCATGCCGCAAACCCACAGAAAATGCCGTTGATCAGCACATAAATATAGATGGGGTACAGCGCCTTCCTGCGGTAAACGACCGTATACGCGACGGTCAGCACACCGAGCAGATGGATATTCGGCAGCAGCTCCATCAGCATTTTTGACGCAAACATCACCGCCCCCAGCATCCCGAACACGGCGGTCTCCCGGGTGGTCAGCTTCATGCCTTTTCGGCGCGGAACGCGTAATCCCCGCCATCCTCGGCAGGCGTGGAGCCTACGCCGGTCTGCGCATACTCGCCGTCCACATAAAACGCCCAGTAGGAACCGTCCTTGTCATAGTCGGCAGTGATGCCGTTAACCGATTTGACATAAATCCCGGTGGGGCTGTCCTCACCGGCGATCACCCCGAGCGCTTCCAGCGCGTCTCCGACGGTTTCCTCGTCGGTATGGATTTCGGCATGAATTTCATTCCCGTCCAAATCCGCTACCGTCAGTGAAAACGCCTTGCCGCCCTCGCCGAGTACCTGCCCATCCGTGGCAATCACAGCGCCCTGCGCCGCCCCCTGGCCGCCGTCCTTCCCGCAGCCTGCCGCCAGCAGCGCCACAGCCACCAGCAGCGCGAAACCAACCCACCTGGATATCACCTTTCTTAAACGCTTAAAACCCATATTCATCCTCCTGTAAAAATCAGATGCCCCCGGCATCCACAAAAGCGCGAACCCCTCAAATAAACCCACATCCCAATCCCCGTCCCGCCCGCAGGCGGCGAGAGGGAGTCCAGAGGGACTAGTCCCTCTGGCGCCGCCCCGCGCAGGGGCCGGGGGTCTCGGGGGCAACGCCCCTGAGCGCCGTCCGCGAAGGACATCCGCCGATAGGCGGTAGAGCCCCGGCGCGACACCTCAGCCGTCCGCGAAGTCGTCCAGCCCGGCAGGCACGCAGCGCAGCTTGCGCTCGGAAAATTCAGCCTCGATCACGCCCCCCGGCGGGCACACCAGAAAACGCGCGTCGTCCCACGGCCCGTTTACCAGCGCGTCCAGGTATTCCATGCTGCCCTCGACCTTACGGAACTGCCATCCGAAGTCCTCCGCCGCCTGCCGCGCATAGCCCTCATGCTCCGGCCGGTCGCCCAGCGGGCAGGTGATAAACCCGCACCTCTGGTACTTGCCCATCCAGCTGTTTGTACACTCCATCAGGTAATCCGCGTTTTCCTCGCCGTACTCCTCGGCGTATTGCGCCCTCTGCCGCGCGTAGTTCTCCCTGGACGGCGTAAACGCCTGCTCAATCCAGCCCGCGTTGTACCAATACGCCCCTGGCATCTCCCGGAACAGCTCCCGGTAACGCTCCGCCGAGCCCAGGAACAGCGAAATGCAGTCGTCACAGCGCGGCACAGCGACCGGCAGCGAACGGCTGCGCAGCCCAACCACGCCATTCGAGCACAGCCCATACGCCAGCACAATCGCCGAAAACCGCAGATGCTCGGGCAGCAGCCCGTTTTCCCGCTCGACCTCGTCCACCGTGCGCTGCAGCTCGCTGCGCAGGATGTCCGGCGTATCGTGCAGCCCCTGGCGCAGCCACCACACGCGGACCGTGTTCCGGCTCCGCGCGACAAGATGGCTGATTTCCCGGTTCATGACCATGCACCCAATCAAAGCAACCCTCATTCGACGCCCCCTCTTTCTTCTTGTCAGTTTACACGAAAAACCGCCGTTTGGCAAGGGCGGCCTCCAATCATTTTCATGCGCGCTGCCCGCACGCCCGGGGAAACCGCAGGCCGGATGGGAGCCCCACCCGGCCTGCACCCTCATTTATGATGCATAAAACTCGTCGACCGCCGCAAAGAACGCGTCGATATTGTCCCAGCTGGACATCGGCGGGATATCGCAGCCCGAGGAAATGATAAAGTTCGGATGCCCGCAGCATTTGCCCATGACCTCGAGGGTCTTGGCGCGCACCGATTCCGGCGTGCCGCCGCGGAACTCGCCCGCAGGGCTGATATTGCCCATGCAGGGCAGCTCTGCCGGAGCCTTTTCCAGGATCTCCGCCATATCGACCGCGTCGCCGAAGTGGTAGGCGTTCGCGCCGCAGGAGAAAATGGAATCCAGCGTGATATTCGCGGTGTTGCCGCAGTTATGATACACGACCGCAAAATTCTCGTCCTTGACCGCGTCGACGATCTGCTTGCAGTAATCGCCGGAGAATTCCTGCGCGAGCGCGGGCGAAAGCAGCCCTGCGAGCGGCTCGGCGATTACAACGCCGTTTGCCCCGACCGCCTTATATGCCTTGATGTACTTGATGATAAATTCGGTTGCCTTGCCCAGCACGACATGTACCATATCCGGCTCGTCATAGCAGTAGATCATCGCTTCGGTCACGTCCATCAGCCGCCCCGCCAGCGAGAACGGCCCGATCACGCCCGCAAATACCGGGCGGTCGGTGATCATCCCCATCGCTTTCTCAATTGCGTCAATATAAATCTGGGTACGCCCCGCGCCGATTTCCGGCACTGGCATCGCTTCGGCGAGCGCAAGGCGTTCCTCTTCGTCCACGTCCAGCGGCAGCACCGGCCCGACTACGGTCGGCACCTCGTCGTCGGACACACGGATCGGCGCGCCGAAGCACTCCGCCTCGACCGACAGGTCCATCAGGCTCACCGAGCCGCCTGCCTTCGGGGTGCGGTCGGCGACTGCCTTCATGCCGCGCGCCTGCACGTCGCTGTCCGAGATCAGGTCGCGCACTGTGATCCCAAGCAGCTGGATGGAGGGGAAGGACAGCACGGGGAGCGCCTTTTTAACCTTTGTCTCGAGCAGTTCCTGCGTCCACTGGTCCATATTCATTTTCATCACGATCACTCTTTCTCAATAATAGTTGTCCGGAAGCCCGCGCCCTGTCGGGCGGCTTCCTGCTTTCTGCTGTTATCATAGCACGCGCCGCGCGGCAGTGTATAGGACGATGCTCTTTTTTCTTGGTAAGATTTTGCCCTCCCGCCCCGCGCACAAAAAAAACGCCGCCGCAGTTTCATCGTCCACGACAGCATTTTCGCTTTCCGTTTCATTCTCCCGCGCCTGCGCCGCCCCTGCACCCCGCGCCTACGCGGCGGGCGGCAGGGCTCTGCCCTGCACCTGGCGGGGCTCTGCCCCTGCACCCCGCGCCTGCGCGGCGGGCGCCAGAGGGACCCGTCCCTCTGGACTCCCTTCCATCGCCTGCGGGCGGGATCAGGCAGGCCCTACGTCAGCCGGTCAATCTGCTCTAGCAGCGTGTCGATATCGAGCGGCTTTGCAAGGTGCAGGTTCATCCCGCTTTCAATCGCCATCCGCTTGTCCTCCTCAAAGGCGTTCGCCGACAGCGCAATAATCGGGATGGACGCGATCGCCGGGTCGTCCAGCGCACGGATTTCCCGCGCCGCGCTGCACCCGTCCATCACCGGCATCTGGATATCCATCAGCACGAGCGCAAACTCCCCTGGCGCGGCGCGGCGCAGCCGTTCGACCGCTACGCTGCCGTCCCGCGCGGATTCCACCTCAAAGCCCGTCTCCTGCAAAAGCTCGACCGCAATTTCAAGGTTCAGCTCGTTGTCGTCGACCACCAGCAGCTTACGCTTCCGGTGGTACGGCTTCTCCACCGTCCGCACGGGCGGCTTTTCCCGCTGCGCGTCCCCTTTCGGGCGGAGCGGCAAGGTAACCGTGAACCGGCTTCCCTTGCCCGGTTCGCTCTCTACGTCGATTGTGCCGTTCATCATCTCCACAAGGCTTTTCATGATCGGCAGGCCGAGCCCTGTGCCATGCACGCCGCTGATGGTGGTGTTGTTCTCACGCGCAAAAAATTCAAAGATGTGCCCGAGGAAACCGCGGCTGATCCCGATTCCGTCGTCCTCGACGACAAGCTGGTAGCAGCCGAGGCCCGGCACCGGCACCTCAAGCTCCAGCACCCGCACCCACACATGCCCGCCGGGGCCGGTATACTTCACCGCGTTGCTGCACAGGTGGAACAGGATTTCCTCCAGCTTATGCGCGTCGCCATACACCATAGGGTGGTGCAGCCCGCTGGCGTCGACCGCCATCACCAGGTTTTTCGACGCGATCTGCGGGAACAGCGCCGTACGCACCTTCCCCGCGATCTCGCCCAGGCTGCACGGCTCCTGCGCAACCAGCTCGCCGCCCGATTCAATGCGCGCGATTTCCAGCACATTGCTGATCAGCCGCAGCAGCTGGCCGCTGGAAACCTCGATCATCTCGAGATAGCGCCCCAGCCTGCCCGGCTCGTCGGTGCTGCGCTTGGCGAGCTCGGTAAAGCCCTTGATGGCGTTCAGCGGGGTGCGCATATCGTGCGACATATTGGACAGGAACGCGTTTTTTGCCGCTACGGCCGAGCGCGCCTGCGAAAGCGCGTCCGCGAGGAATTCCTTCTGCTCCAGCGCGCTGCGGATTTCCTCATCCACGCTGCGCGCGCCGATGACCACCTGCGAGCCCTGGCCGCCGCCGACGCCGACGATCCGCAGCTGTAAATATTCGGTGCGCAGCCCGCGCAGCAGGCGGTAATTGACATGCAGCAGCGGGTGCCCTGCAAGCCGCTGGCGGATGCCCGCCGGGTTGAGGGTATCCGTGATCAGCCCGCGGTCCTCCGGATGCACCCAGCGCTCAATGTATTCCTGTACAAAGCCGCTGTAATCGCGGGAGGGCGGGTCGTTGACAAACAGTTCCCCGGCCTGGCGGCTCAGGCGGTAAGCGTGGATGCTGTCTGTGTCCAGATCGGCGTAGAAAATGGATTCGTAGTCGATGCTGAGCCCTTCGATGAGCTCCCGGCGGCGGCTGGACTCGCGGTGGTACTCGGCAATGCAGCGCAGCTTGCGGTCATTGTCCAGCTGCAACGCGGCGCGTTCCTCCCGCTGCTGCTCGATCTTTTCGGTTGCGTCGGCAACGAACACATAAAAGATTTCGCCCAGCGACACGCTGCGGATAAAATGCCCGTGATCCTCGAGCCAGCGGACCGCGCCGTCCTTCCGGACGACGCGGTATTCGACATAATCGAGGTCAAACTGGCTCTGCGCAATCTGCTCGAAGATGCTTTTCTCGACTTCTTCCAGGTCGTCCGGATGAACCATCCCCTGGAAAGTGCCCCCGGTCAGGGCGCGGAACTCGTCAAAATCGTCGCACCCGAAAATGCGCAGCATCGCGATATTGGCATAGAGGATCTCCTCGTTGCCGTCCGCGCGGTAGACAAAAAAGCCGCCGGGCATCTGATCCAGCAGCTTAATTACCTGCTGTGCCGTATCCTTCCCATCCATCCCGGCGCCTGCCAATAATTTTTCTGCCATAACAAACCGGTCCTGCACGCCGTACCCCCTCCTGACTGACGCCGGCCCTTTCCCGATCCTGTACGGGCCGTATTGTTTCTGAAAATCCCCACAGCGCGCCGAACCCGGGCTGTTCCCGGCAGGTCCTGCCAAGCGCCCCCCAGCGGTGCGGCATGGCACGCCATTTTTTGATACTGCTGTCAAAAAGCGTATCTGTGATGAGTTATTGTTATTGTACCAGAAACCGGCGGCAAATGCTAGCCCTTTTCCAAAAAACGGCGGCTGGATGGGATGCAGAAAGCCATGGGCCTCTTCCTTTTCCGCCGCCGCTGTGGTATCATATGGGAAAGGAGGTGCCTACAATGGGATTTTACCCGATCGACCTGGACGCCTGGCCCCGCGCGCAGCATTTTTCCTATTACACCAATGTAATCCGCACCAATTACGCTGTAACGGTGCGGCTGGACGTGACCCGCCTGCGCGGCTGGGTACGCGGCAACGGGCTGCGCTTCTATCCGGCGATGCTGTACGCGGTCATGCGGGCGGTCAACAGCCGGCAGGAATTCCGAATGGCATACCAGGACGGGGTGCTTGGCTTTTATGAGGAGTGCCACCCGTCCTATACCATCTTCCATCCTGACGACCACACGTTTTCCGACATTTGGAGCGAATACAGCCCGGATTTCCGTACATTTTACGCGTCTGTCCTCCGGGATATGGAGGAATGGCGCGACGTGAAGGGGGTCAAGACCAAACCTGGGCGGCCTGATAACTACTGCCCGGTTTCGTGCGTGCCGTGGCTGGATTTCACGGCAGTCGCGCACGACACCACAGGCCCGCGGCCGATGTACTTCCCTGTCATCACGTTCGGCAGGTACACGGAAAAGGGCGGGGCCTGGGAACTCCCGCTGTGCCTGCACATCAACCACGCGGCCGCCGACGGCTACCACACCGCGATGCTCCTTGCGGACATACAGGATTTGGTGCGCCGCTGTGAACTCTGGCTCGCCTAACGCCGCCCCTCCAAAGTGCAAGCCGGGGCCATTTCGCCCCGGCTTGCACCGTGCCGTTTCCCGCAGCCGTCCCCTATTCCCGCGTCTGCGCGTTCACGGGTATTTTTGCACAAAAAAAACGCGCCCGCCAAATGGCAGGCGCCCTTTTTTACTCTTGGCGCATTTTTGCGAAGCACTCGCTGCAATACACCGGACGGTCAGACTTGGGCTCAAAGGGTACCCGTGCCTCGCCGCCGCAGGAAGCGCACACAGCGGTGAAATACTCACGCGGGCCGCGGGCTGCATTCTTACGTGCGTCACGGCACGCCTTGCAGCGCTGGGGCTCGTTCTGGAAGCCGCGCTCTGCATAGAATTCCTGCTCACCGGCGGTGAACACGAAATCATTGCCGCACTCTTTGCATTTTAACGTCTTGTCCTGGTACATGGTTTCTACCTCTCCTTGATTACGCTGCCCCTTCTTCTCCGGGGCGGTGACTTTGTATTTGCGCTCAGGGCGTGCCCTGTTATCGCCTATAAGGTTATTTGGAATGGCCCAGAGCCGTTCCCTGGGGCTGTGGAGGGGCTAGCGCCCTTCCGGCTTCCCCAAAAGCCCTGCCGATTTGCGGCGGATGCGCTGCACGGCATTATCCACGGATTTTACAGGCCGCCCAAGCTTCGCGGCCATTTCTTCGTAGGAACAACCATCCAAAAACAGGGACAGGACCTCACCCTCGAAGGGGGAAAGCAGGCGTGTAAGCCGTCCGAGCAGCTCTTCGCGGGCTTCCCGGCCGATCACGAGCGCTTCAGGGTCGGAAGCGGCGGTACCGGCGGCGGGGTCATTTTGTACAATCTCTTCAAACAGGGGCTTTTCCAGCGGGATTGCGTCGCTCAGCACGCTGTGCTTGCACGCCAGCGAGGAGCGGACAGCGGAAATGATCGCACGGGAAGCGCACACCCTTGCAAACTGTTCAAAGGGCACTCCACGTCCAGGATCGAACTCCTGCACTGCTTTCAGCAGGCCAAGCATGCCTTCTTGGATGAGGTCTTCCGTATCCCCTCCGGCGAGGAAATAGGGCCTGGCGCAGCTTTTGACGATGCGGAAGCAGCGTCTCACGAGCAGGTCGCCTGCGGCGGGGTCTCCGGTGCGGGCGGCTGCGAGCAGCTCTTCTTCGGTTTGGTTGATGGGCCCGCTGGCCTCAAGTTCATATCCATTCATCATTTCGATAATTATTATAATACAAAACGAATGCAAATGTCAAGGCTTTTTGTATTTTTTATACGAACTATAACATTTGTACCGCCAATATTTGTGCGCATTTGACAATTCCGGATTTTGGAAAAGCGCACACATGCCCCCGTGAAACGGCGCATTCCGCCCAAAACACCACTTTTTGCACCTTTTTCCGGTCGCACGGGGAATTTCGCGCTTTTCGCGGGCTGCGCCGGGGCTCTGCCCCAAACCCCGGCCCTGCGCGGGCTGCGCCGGGGCTCTGCCCCTGGACCCCGGCCCTACGCGGGCTGCGCCGGGGCTCTGCCCCTGGACCCCGGCCCTGCGCGGGCTGCGCCGGGGCTCTGCCCCTGGACCCTGGCCCTGCGCGGGCTGCGCTGGGGCTCTGCCCCAGACCCCGGCCCTGCGCGGGCAGCGCCAGAGGGACTCGTCCCTCTGGACTCCCTTTTTCGCCTGCGGGCGGGACGGAGGATTGGTTTTTTTCAGGAGTTTTCAAGCGGCTCGATCGCCGGGCCCGCCATCAGGACAGCGGGCCTGGCTGATATAATGCCCACTTTCGCCTTCTTATTTTATGCAGATTCGTCCAAAATTCTGCAAAATCACTCTTTCTAAATCGCTGCATCTTTGCTATAATAAGAAAGTATTTGGAGCCGCGCACTTTTTGCAGGGCTCCGGCACACAAAAAGGAGTATGCTATGGACGCACACACCCGGATTACCGCCCTGCGTGAGCAGCTGCGGTATCACAATCAGAAATACTACAACGAGGATGCACCCGAGATTACCGACTTTGAATATGACGTGCTCCAGCGCGAGCTGCGCGCCCTCGAAGCCGAACACCCGGAATACGCTGACCCCGATTCCCCGACGCAGCGCGTCGGCGGCGCGCCCTCGGAAAAGTTCTCGAAGGTACGGCACACCTACCCGCTGGAAAGCTTACAGGACGTTTTCTCCTTCGAGGAGCTGGAGGAATTTTTTGAGCGCGTCGAGGGTGCGGCCGGGGAGGCTGAATATGCGGTCGAATACAAAATCGACGGCCTGTCCGTCGCACTGGAATATGAAAACGGCGTTTTTGTACGCGGCGCGACCCGCGGGGACGGGCAGGTTGGCGAAGATGTGACCGAAAACCTGCGCACTATCGCGGACATCCCGCAGCGGCTGGAAAACGCGCCGCCGCACTTGATCGTGCGCGGCGAGGTCTATATGAAAAAGCAGGTCTTTGACGAGCTCAACGCCGAGCTCGAGCTGGCCGAAAAGCCGCTCCTTGCCAACCCGCGCAACGCGGCGGCGGGCTCCCTGCGGCAGAAGGACAGCCGCGTTACCGCCAAACGCCGCCTGTCGATCTTCTGCTTCAACATCCAGAACAGCGACGAGCTTCCGCTCGAAAGCCACACGCAGGCGCTTGATTACCTGCGCACGCTCGGCTTCACGGTCAGCCCCTCCTACCGCCTGTTCCGCACAGCGGAGGACGTGTGCGGGGAGATCACCCGCATCGGCGAAACGCGCGGCGAACTGGGCTTTGACATCGACGGCGCGGTTGTGAAGGTCAATTCCTTCGCCCAGCGGGAAGCCCTGGGCTCGACCGCGAAATTCCCGCGCTGGGCGGCGGCTTATAAATACCCGCCCGAGGAAAAAGAAACCCTGCTGAAAGATATCGTCATCACGGTCGGGCGCACAGGGGTGCTGACCCCAAACGCCGTCCTTGATCCCGTGCGGCTCGCCGGCACAACGGTTTCCCGCGCCACCCTCCACAACCGCGACTTCATCCGCGGGCTGGACGCGCGCATCGGCGACACTGTGCTGGTACGCAAGGCGGGCGAGATCATCCCGGAAATCCTGCGGGTGAACCTCGATAAGCGCCCCCCTGACGCCGTGCCCTATGAGATGCCGCGCATCTGCCCGGTATGCGGCGCCCCGGTGCTCGACGACGGGGAAGAAGCCGCCCTGCGCTGCACCGGCGCAGAATGCCCGGCCCAGCTGCTGCGCAACCTCATGCATTTCGCGTCGCGCGACGCGATGGACATTGACGGCTGCGGGGAAGCCGTGCTGCAAGGGCTGATCGACGCGGGGCTGGTCAAATCAGCGGCCGACCTCTACACGCTGGAAGCGGCGCAGGTCGAGCAGCTTGAGCGCATGGGCAAAAAATCCGCAAACAACCTGATCGCTGGCATTTCCGATTCCAAATCCCGCGACCTTTCGCGCCTGCTGTTCGCATTCGGCATCCGCCACGTCGGGCAGAAGGCGGGCAAGATCCTTTCCAACCATTTCGGCTCACTGGACGCGGTTTTGTCCGCTTCCGAGGAAGAAATGACCGAAATCCGCGACATCGGCGCAACGACGGCACAGTCCATTGCCCAATGGCGCGGGCAGGAGCAGTCCAGGCACCTCATTGAACGCCTGCGCGCGGCGGGCGTCAACTTCACCGGTGAGCAGACCGCTGAAAGCGACCTGTTCGCAGGAAAAACGATCGTCGTGACTGGCACGCTGGCAACGCTCTCGCGGAAGGACGCAACCGACCTGATCGAAAAACTGGGCGGGAAGGCTTCCGGCTCGGTTTCCAAAAAAACCAGCTTTGTCGTGGCAGGCGAAGCGGCAGGCTCGAAGCTGAAAAAAGCAAACGACCTTGGCGTCCCAGTTCTGACCGAAGACGAATTCCTGCAAATGGCACAAACTAACGCATAACCCCATCATCCGGCACAGCGTAACCCGACCAGCCCGCTGTCATAATGGCGGGCTGGTCACTGAGCGCGAACGGCTGATCCATGCCCCAGCCCCCGTCCCGCCCGCAGGCGAGAAAGGGATTCCAAAGGGACTAGTCCCTTTGGCGCTCGCCGCGCAGGCGCGGGGTCCAGGGGCAGAGCCCCTTGGCGCCCGCCGCGTAGGCGCGGGGTCCAGGGGCAGAGCCCCTTGGCGCCCGCCGCGTAGGCGCGGGGTCCAGGGGCAGAGCCCCTGAGCAGTGACGTAAGCAAACCACTAAGGAGGATATAACATGGCAATCACAAGACAGGAGATCGAGCACATCGCCGTCCTCGCACGGCTCGACTCGACCGGCGGTATCTTCGACAAATTAGCCGAAGACATGCAAGGCATCGTCGGCATGGTGGACAAGCTCCAAGAACTCCACCTCGACGACCTCAACGACGTGATCGACACCGGACGCAAAAACGCCTTCCACGAAGACGTTCCCGTCCAGTCCTTTACCCCCGACAAACTCATCGCACCCAACGCCCCCACCTTCGAAGCCGGC
The DNA here is from genome assembly GCA_009911355.1 of Clostridiaceae bacterium. Lineage (GTDB taxonomy): Bacteria > Bacillota > Clostridia > Oscillospirales > Butyricicoccaceae > QXXE01. Next base: position 45,013 of record QXXE01000023.1, read on the forward strand.
GGCGTCAGCGTGCCCAGAGTCGTAGAATAAGAGGTGATCTCAATGGAACTGATGAACAAAACCGCCGCCGAGCTCTCCACGCTGCTCGCATCCAAAGAAATAAGCGCCGTCGAACTCGCAAAAGCTGCCCTCGCCCGCACCGAAGCCGTCGACAGCCAAGTTGGCGCATATATTACCACCGCAGGCGACGCCGCACTCGCCGCCGCCGAAACCATCGACAAGCGCCGCGCCGCAGGCGACGCCCTCCCCCCCCTCGCCGGCATCCCCGTCGCCATCAAAGACAACATCTGCACCGAGGGCCTGCTGACAACCTGCGCCTCCAGGATGCTGTACAACTTCGTCCCCCCCTATAACGCCACCGTCATGGAAAAGCTCGCCGCACAAGGCGCAGTCATTACCGGCAAATGCAACATGGACGAGTTCGCAATGGGCTCCTCCTGCGAAAACTCCGCCATGAAAATTACCCACAACCCCCATAACCTCGGCTGCGTCCCCGGCGGCTCGTCCGGCGGCTCCGCCGCCGTCGTCGCCTCCGGCCAGGCCCCCCTTTCCCTCGGCTCGGATACCGGCGGCTCTATCCGCCAGCCTGCCGCCTTCTGCGGCGTGGTCGGCCTGAAGCCTACCTACGGCGCGGTTTCACGCTACGGCTTGATTGCCTTCGCCTCGTCCCTCGACCAGATCGGCCCCTTCGCCCGCACCGTCGAGGACGCGGCCATGCTGATGGACGCCGTCACCGGTTATGACCCCGCCCACGACTCCACCTCCGCGCCCGCCCCGTTTGAAGGCTCGCTGCGCAAAAACCTCAGCCCCGACATGAAGGGCGTGCGCATCGGCCTGCCCAAAGAGTATTTCGGCGCGGGCATCTCGGACGAAGTGCGCGAAAGCGTCCTCGCCGCCGCCGAAACCTACAAATCGCTCGGCGCGGAGGTTTCCGAAATCTCCCTGCCGCTGGTCGAGTACGCGCTGCCGGTCTACTATATCCTGTCGTCGGCGGAAGCGTCCTCCAATCTCGCCCGTTTTGACGGCGTAAAGTACGGCTTCCGAGCCGAGGGCTGCGAGGAACTGCTCGACATCTATGTCAAGTCCCGTTCCCAGGGCTTCGGCCCCGAGGTGCAGCGCCGCATCATGCTCGGCACCTATGTGCTCTCCTCGGGCTATTACGACGCGTACTACAAAAAAGCCCGCGCCGCCCAGCGCAAGATCCGCGAGGAATTTGCCGGCGCTTTTGAAAAGTGCGACGTCATCCTGACCCCGGTTGCCCCGACCACAGCCTACGAGCTCGGTTCGCGCACCGCCGACCCGCTTGAGATGTACGCGGGCGATATCTGCACTGTCTCGGTCAACATCGCGGGCCTGCCCGCCCTGGTGCAGCCTTGCGGCTTTGACGGCGGCAAGCTGCCCATCGGGATGCAGCTGATCGGGCCGCGCTTCGGCGAGCAGAAGCTTCTGAACGCCGGCCTTGCGTTCGAGCAGGCAAGCGGCCTGAAAAACATCATCGCGGCACTGTAAGGAGGAAGCAAATCATGAAATACGAAGCGGTCATTGGCCTCGAGGTGCACGCGGAGCTGTCCACGAGGAGCAAAATTTATTGCAGCTGCCCGGCAAAGTTCGGCGCGGGCATCAACCGGAACACCTGCCCGGTCTGCACGGGGATGCCGGGCGCGCTGCCGGTGCTCAACCGCGAGGTTGTCCACTACGCGGCGAAGATGGGTCTCGCGACCGGCTGCACGGTCAACCAGCTGTGCAAAGCCGACCGGAAGAACTACTTTTACCCAGACCTGCCGAAAGCCTACCAGATTTCCCAGTTTGACGTGCCGGTCTGCGAGAACGGCGAGGTCTGGTTCTATGTCAACGGCGAAAAGAAGTGCTGCCGCCTGGAGCGCATCCATTTCGAGGAAGACGCGGGCAAGCTGCTGCATGAGGAGATTGACGGCACGGTTGTCGACTTCAACCGCTGCGGCGTGCCGCTGATCGAGATGGTCACCCGCCCCGACCTGCGTTCTTCGGCGGAAGCGAAGGAATTCCTGGAAACGATCAAGACCACGCTGTCCTATCTGGACATCTGCGACTGCAAGATGGAAGAAGGCTCCATCCGCTGTGATATCAACGTATCCATCCGCCCGTGGGGGACGGAGGAGCTTGGCACCCGTGTAGAGATGAAGAACGTCAACACGTTCTCGGGCGCGGTCCGTGCGATTGATTATGAAATCAAGCGGCAGATCGACCTTGTGGAGGCGGGCGGCACAGTGCAGCAGGAAACCCGCCGCTGGGACGATGTGAAGCTGAAAAACACGGTCATGCGCACGAAGGAAGACGCGCAGGACTACCGGTATTTCCCCGACCCCGACCTGATCGCGGTCGAGATCGACGACGCGTGGCTGGAGCGTATCCGCTCGGAAATCCCGGAGCTGCCGGTCAGCCGCTACGAGCGTTATTTGAACGAGTACGGCATGACCGCGATGGAAGCGCGGCAGCTGTCCGATTCTTTTGCGAAGGCGACCATGCTGGACGAAGCGGCGGCTTCGGGCAGGGTCAAGCCGAAGGCGGCGGCAAACTGGATTTTGTCCGACGTATCGAAGTACCTGAACGACACCGAGAAGGAGCTCGACGACACCAAGCTGACCTCGCAGAAGCTGGTTGACTTGATTTGCTTGATTGACGGCGGCACGATTTCGGGTAATGCGGGCAAGAAAGTATTGGTGCAGCTGTTTGAAACTGACGAGACGGCAGAGCAGATTGTGGAGCGGCTCGGGCTGAAGCAGGTATCGGACGAGGGCGCGATCCTGGCGATTGTGCAGGAGGTACTTGCGAAGAACGAAAAAGCGGTCGGCGACTACAAGAACGGCAAGAACGTAACTGGTTTCCTGGTGGGCCAGTGCATGAAGGCGTCGAAGGGTCAGGGCAACCCGCAGCTGATCAACAAGCTGCTTGCGGCGGAGCTCGCGAAGCTGTAAGCTGCGCGCCTACGCCCCTGCACCCCGCGCCTACGCGGCGGGCGGCGGGGCTCTGCCCCTGCACCCCGCGCCTACGCGGCGGGCGGCGGGGCTCTGCCCCTGCACCCCGCGCCTACGCGGCGGGCGGCGGGGCTCTGCCCCTGCACCCCGCGCCTACGCGGCGAGCGGCGGGGCCCCGCCCCTGCACCCCGCGCCTGCGCGGCGGGCGGCGGGGCTCTGCCCCTGCACCCCGCGCCTACGCGGCGGGCGGCGGGGCTCCGCCCCTGCACCCCGCGCCTGCGCGGCGGGCGGCAGGGCTCCGCCCCTGCACCCGCTGGGGCTTACGCCCCAGACCCCGAGATGCTGACGCATCTCTCTTGACCGCCTGCGGGCGGGAAATCCATCACCATCCATTGCCAAGAATCCCCCGTCCTGCCTCTGGAATGGCAGGACGGGGGATTCTTATGCTTTATGCCGCAACAAAACCGGTGTTTGTCTCAGGCGTATCTTATATGAAAATAGATGCGGCCCCCATAAGAGGGGACCGCATCCATAAGAAAAGGAAAAATATGAAAAAACGTGACAGCGAAATTAAGTAGGGGGATTACTCCTCAACCTTTACATATACACCGCCGTTGCGGCAAGACTCAGTCGCAGCCTTAGCCATCAGTACCGGGCGCAGGCCGTCAACAGCACCGACAACAACCGGCTTGTCGTTGACAACCGAATCAACGAAGCACTTGACCTGCTCAATGAACGCCTGGTTGTAGCGCTCGAGGAAGAACCACAGCGGCTTCTCGCTCTTTGCACCGTCAACGGTCATGACCGTTGTCGTGTTCAGCAGGTCGTTGCCGTCGGAAGCCATGCCCTTGGAGCCGAACGCTTCCACGCGCTGGTCATAGCCGTAAACTGCCTGGCGGGAGTTGTTGATGACCGCGATGCAGCCGTTCGCCATCTTCATGGTGACAACAGCGGTGTCAACGTCCGGGATGCCCGACTCTTCCTGGAGCTTCGGATTCACCAGGCAGGAGCCTACGGCAGAAACCTCAACCGCTTCGGAACCGGTGACATAGCGGACCATATCGAAGTCATGGATCATCATATCGTAGAAGATACCGCCGGAAACCGCAACATAGGACGCCGGGGGCGGCTCAGGGTCACGGGAGGAAACGATCACGATGTGCGGATCGCCGATCGTGCCGTTCTTGACAGCGTCAGCCACAGCCTTGTGGTTGTGGTCGAAACGGCGGTTGAAGCCGACCTGGAACTTGACGCCCTTTTCCTCAACGGCTGCAAGCAGGTTCTTGATCTTGGCTACATCGTAATCGATGGGCTTCTCACAGAATACATGCTTGCCTGCCTGTACCGCCGCCAAGGCGATATCGCAGTGGGTATCAGTGGAGGAGCAAACAAAGACGGCGTCAACGTCGGGGTTGTTGACCACATCCTGGAAATCGGTGGAAACGTTGGTGATCTTGCGTTCTGCCAGCCACTCGCGTGCGCCGGACTTATCGAGCATCGGGTCTGCCGCGGCGATCACTTCTACGCCGGGGACGCTGTTGATGAGGTTGTTGATGTGGAGCTTGCCGATGCGGCCGCAGCCGACTACGCCAATTCTTAAAGACATAATTCATTCTCCTCTGTTCCTATTTTCTGCCGGTTGCCCGGTCTTTGGGTTTATTATAGCGCTTTGTTGAGAATATTGCAAGTGACCCTGCGCATTTTTGGATAACTTGTTAATTTTCGCGCCTCCGCTTGTGGATATTGCTCACAAAAAAGCGTCTCCGGCACGGCATGGCGCTGTGCATTGTGCAAAGCTATTTTTGCACAATGGACGGCGCGAAAAACGTGCAATGTGCATTTTGAAAAATGCACATTTCCCTCTTGCATCCGGACAAAAGTTGTGATACCCTGTTAGCAAAGAAATCAAGCTGGCCGGCATGGGGATGCCGGCGGGAAGCGGGAAGGGAGCGCGTTTATGAAGATCACAGCACAGATGATTGCCGACCGCTGCGGGGTATCGCGGGGCACGGTCGACCGCGTAGTCAACGGCCGCCTGGGCGTTGCGCCCGAAGTGCAGGAGCGCATACAGCGGGTCATCGACGAGACCGGATATCAGACGCCTGCCATGCGGCGGCAGGCGCAGGCTGTCGGGGTCAAAAAGATCGGCTTTGTCATCCCGAACTGGAACAATTATTACACCGTGCAGATGCGCAAGGGCATCCGTGCGGCGACCCGCCGGATGGGGGACAACCGGCTTGCCGTCGTGGTGGAAGAGCTCAAGGGGCGTTCCAACCGGGAGTATTTCGAGTGCATCGCGCGGCTGGAAGCGCAGAAGATCGACGGGCTTGTCCTCAACGCCGCCAACACCCTGCCCATGCAGGAGGAGGTCGACCGGCTGACGGCGGCGGGCGTGCCGGTTGTAACGACGAACTCGGACGTGCCGGGCTCGCAGCGCATCTGCCATGTCGGGCAGGACCTGAACAAGTCGGGGCGGGTTGCCGCTGGGCTGATGGCCCCGCTGCTGGACGGCGGCAGTGTGCTGGTTGTCTGCGGCAACCGGGAATTCACGGCCCACCGCCTTCAGGTTGAAGGGTTTTTGAACCGGCTGCGCGAACTGCTGGGCAGCCGCGTGCGCACCTCGGTCATTGAGTGCATTGAGCGGTACGACCTTGCGTATGACGGGGTGCTGGACGCGTTGCGGCGCGATCCTGCGCTGCGCGGGATTTATATGGCAAACGAGCCTGTCCCGGCCTGCATGGACGCGATTGAGCGGGCGCAGCTGAGCCATCCGATCCATGTGATCTGCAACGACCTGACGCCGTGGTCCCGGGAATACCTGATGGCGCGGAAGGTGCGGTTCATCATTGACCAGGATTTTTCGGGGCAGGCGCGGCGCTCGGTGGAACTGCTGTACGACCTGATGTTCCGCGACCGCAGGCCCAAGCGCGAGCTCGAGTATGTACGCACCAGCATTATTTCGGAGGAGCTGCTCTGACTGTGCGCTGAGGGTTCGTGCTGCGCGCGGGGCCCTGCCCCGCCCCCCGGCCCTGCGCGGGCAGCGCCAGAGGGGCTAGCCCCTCTGGACTCCCTTCCACGCCTGCGGGCGGGACGCGGGTTTTCCTGTGGACGGGGTTGGTGCAGGATGGTGAAAAAGCGGTTGTTGCATGTGAAGCCCCCGCTGCCGTTTGGCAGCGGGGGCTTTCAGCTTTGTGGGTTCCTGTCACTGGCGAAAGGTCTTCCTTTCCGGCCTGTCAGGTGCGCAGGAATTCATGCTCCGGATACCGCTCTGCAATCAGGTCCCGCAGCGCTTCCAGATCCTCGCGGTAGTCGGTGCGCGCCTCGTCCTTTTCGTCGTATGCAAGCGTTTCCAGCACCTCGATCCGGAATTGTTCGCTTCCGTACTGCTTCCAGTCGGCCAGCAGGCTTTTACAGGGGTAGAATCCGCTTTCCAGCTTGAAGCGCGTGCCGTTCATCCGCCCGCGCAGATCCTGCGCCGCGCCCAGGTAGGCTTTCCCGGTCGGCAGGCACTCGAAAATGTATACGCCCATCGGCGGTTTCATCGATTTATAAGCGTCGCGAAGCTGTTTTTGGCGTTCTGTCATGGTTTTTTCTCCTTTCTTGAGTGGTTCACGCCCTACCGGACAGGCAGGGCATATAGTTTTGTGTCGTAAGTGCAGAAAAAGTGCTGTTTTACGGGAATTAGCGCTTTTTGGGGGGCTCCCCGTGCCCATAGCCCAATTCCCGCAGCAGGTCGCTCAGCAGGTGCAGCCGCTCGGAAAACAGCTCGTCATCCTGTACAAACACGTCCCGGAACAGCTGGATGTCCTCGGAAATAAAGGGGTTCTCGGTACAGACCGCTACGTTCAGCGCCCCGCCCTGCACCCCGAGCCGGTCCAGCTGGGGATGTTCTGTATCGTAAAGGTTTGGATAGCGGTAGGCTTCACGGAAATGCGCCTGCGCGCGGCAAATCAAAATCACGAGGTCGAGCACCCTGTGCAGCGGCAGCTCCTCCGACTGCCGCGACCATTTGCCGCCTGTGTGCCGCCATACCTTTGCTGAAATCTCTACTCTTCCGCGCTCATTCCATTGCGCCAGCCCGAGCGACAGCCCCTTTGCGTCAGAGTCGCCCGCGCGCCGCCCGTCGATCAGGTCATAATCCTCCGAAACGATCACCGGCTTGTGCTTGAGTGTGGTTGGGATCTTCATGAATTTCTCCTCCCCAGCCGCCACGTGGCAGCCGAATTTACTAATTTACTAAATTACTTGTTGATTGAATTATAAAATAGGGACCGCCAATTGTCAAGCATTTTTTCAGAAACATTACCCTCACGTCGGCAAAGCCGCTGCGGCAATCGGGCGCGCAGGCAGGGTATTTGAATGAGTAAACAAATTGTAAACGTGGGGTAACCCAAAAGGCGAAAAAACTGCTATACTGAGAA
>QXXE01000224.1 GCA_009911355.1 Clostridiaceae bacterium
TAAATGGGGCTTGTCAACCCTGATTTCATATTTTTCTATATTTTGTGACCGGCTGAGTCAAACCGATAAGCATAAAAAGAAAAAGGAGATTGCGGTAAAGGTACAGAAGTTTGAAGATACTCTGCATCAAATAGACAACGATATATCAAATTTGAGGAAAGGCAAATCCATTATGTCATATATGGAAAACATTGATGTGCAGTTGGTTGAGATACCGATGATGTATCTTCTGTCGATACGGAAGAATGTTTTAGAGCATGAATTTTCAGAAGAATATGGTACCTGCTTTGGGAAACTATTTCGGAAAATGGAAGAGAAGAAACTAACAGCGGCTGCTCCGCCAATGGTACTGTTTCATGACGATGAGTATACACCATTTGGATTAGATACGGAATTTGCAATCCCGATAAAAGAGTATGCGACTGGAACAAGGGATTTCCGCCCCGGACTATGTTTGAAAACGGCTGTGCAGGGCTCTTACTTACAGCTTCCTTCGGTTTACGGAAAACAAATAGAATGGGCAAAAAGAGAAGGCTATGAAAATAGCAATGCATTGTACGAGGTACATGTAACAGATCCGGCAGAGGTTTCAAAAGAAAGTGAACTTGTTACAGAAGTCTATTATCCGGTTAAAAAGAGGGTTTCAAAAGCCCAGAATGGCAGGCAGATATTGTGAAATGCATGAGAGGAAGAAAGTATGAATCAGATAAAAATTGAAGAGTTGGAGCAGAAAATAAACAGTCAATATGGAAATACCACAGGTATAGTCATAATAAAAGATGGAATTGTATCCTATGAAAAATACTTTAAAGGTTGTACAGCGGATAGTCGTTTTCACGTCTATTCTGTGACAAAAAGTGTTATTTCAATATTGATTGGGATTGCTCTGGATAAAGGATGCATTAAAAATATTGACGAGAAAGTGCTGGATTACTTCCCGGAATATAAAGTGAAAAGGGGAGAGAGAAAAATACAGAATATTACACTAAGAGATATGCTGACAATGACGGCACCTTATAAATATCGATTTTTTGCACCTTATATAAAATACTTTACAAGTAGTGACTGGGTAAAATTTTCGCTTGATTTATTAGGCGGTCGTGGCAAGATAGGGACATTCCGTTATGCCCCATTGATTGGGCCGGACATTTTATCGGGAATTTTAGTGAGAGCAACAGGGCAATCCGTATTAGATTTTGCGGCAGAAAATATATTTGAACCGCTTGGGATTAAAGTGGAAAACAATTTGTTATTCGAAAGCAAAGAGGAACAATTGGCATTTAACCAGTCTACGGATATTAGCGGATGGGTAATAGATTCCATGGGGATTCATGCGGCAGGCTGGGGACTTACGCTTACACCAATGGATATGGCAAAGATTGGGCAGTTATATCTGAATGGCGGTATGTGGGAGGGGAAGCAGATCATTTCCTCAAAATGGGTAGAGGACAGTACAATAGAACACAGCCGATGGAAAAAAGAGAATCTGCCCTATGGATATCTATGGTGGGTAAATGAGGATGGCTATGCAGCAATGGGAGATGGCGGCAATATCATTTATGTAAACATAAAGAAAAAGCTGGTGATTTCTATTGCAGCTCTCTTTGTACCCAAAGCAGGGGACAGAATAGAATTAATCAAGAAATTCATTGAGCCTATTTTATGAGATGAACAAAATTGTATTATCAGTTGACTTTATCACAAAGACGATTTATAGTGTCATCGACCAAGAAAAAGGGATTGACTCTCGTATTATGCGAGGGTTTACACTTAAAGTTAGGAGGTGGTTTCTTTGTTGAAAATAGGAGAATTTTCAGTCTTATCACAAATCAGTATCCATATGCTCCGGCACTATGATGAGATTGGTTTGCTGATTCCTGAGCATGTGGATGATTTCACGGGATATAGATACTACCTAAAATCCCGCGAAGATTTTAACCTACAGGAAGAGGGATATGGAAAGCGGAGAAGATATCTTTGAGTTC
>QXXE01000225.1 GCA_009911355.1 Clostridiaceae bacterium
ATGGATTTTCCAGTTATAAGTGTCTGAAAGGATGTACTCTCAGTGCAAAAACTTACAGTTCTGAAGATGATGATCTCCAGTGGGTTCATATCGCGATCAGTAATCTGAAAGCGTTTTTGATTGGCACCTACCATGGTCGGGTTGAGAATCTTCAGCCCTATTTGGATGAATTTTGCTTCCGCTATAATCGCAGGCAGTTTCCCTATCAGCTCTTTTCTCGTCTCGCCGCTGCCGTCTCTATATCTTGTACCCTGCTGAGTTAAACCGATAAGCATAAAAAATTTTTTGAGCAGCAAAATACGCCTATCCGAAAAGCCCGGACAGGCGCATAGGTATTGAAAGCAGTATTTAGATGATTAGACAGTTCATAGTCAAGGGTAGAGAAGTTCCCGGTGGTGGACGGGCTTTTTTGATATGTCAATGACCGTCGGATTTTGTCGATAGGGTATGTGCTTCATGGCGGCTACCTCCTTTAGCCGCCGCTTTCAACAGTGATATCGCGTCATTCCTTGAAAAGATAAACAGAAACGGCGGCTTTGATTTCTCAAAAAGCCGCCGCGTCAAAAAGGACGTGTGAAAATACCTCCGCTGTGCGACGGCTTTTATTCTTTTGCCGTCGTGCGGCAGATTGCATTTATTTCCTATATACTATTTCATGGATTTTGTTTCTGCTCCTATTTATCTGCTCTTTCTAAGCCGATAAGGGCTTCTGCTTCTGCCAATTCTCTATGAAGATGTAATGCCATAAATGTAGTTATAATAGCTGAAATAACATCAGCAATCGGTTGAGCATAAAGTATTCCATTCATTCCCCAAATTACAGGGAGAATTAGAATAACAGGCACAAAGCAAATTCCCTGTCTGCAAGCTCCAAGAATGAAGCCTGCTGTTCCTTTGCCAAGCGCAAGAAACAAAGAAGAATAAACAGTGTAAAATCCGAACAGGAAAAACGAAAAACCATTTGCCATAAGAGATTTTTCTCCAACAGCAATCATGTCAACATTTCCGTTTGCAAACTGCGAAATAACTTGTGTTGAGAATAAAGACATAAGCAATCCAACGATCACGCAGAAAATAGTTGACCACAAAATAGAAGTCTTGATTGCTTCGCGTAAACGGTCAAATTTCTTTGCCCCATAACTAAATCCGGCAATCGGCTGAAAACCTTTCAAAAATCCAAAGACAACTAAGGTTCCCATAGACGTAACTCTGGTAACAGCTCCCATTCCAGCGATAACTGCGTCGCCATAGCCATTAGCCGCCCTGTTAATTAAGGCAATGGAAAGACTGGTAAGAAGTTGGAACGTCAGCGTAGGCACACCGATTTTTAGGACTTCTGTATAAATTTGTTTCGTTGGCTTGAAGTCTTTGAAGCTGAATGAAAAGGCACTTTTCTTTCGGATTGCATAAATCAGATATACTAATGTAGATACAAATTGAGAAATAGCTGTAGCAATCGCCGCACCCGCTACCCCCGTGTCTAGCCCATAAATGAAAACCGGGTCTAAACCGATATTCAAAACAGCCCCCAATAATAAGGCACACATAGTCGTTTTTGCGGCTCCCTCGCTTGCTACAACATTATTCATTGTTACATTGAACACATTGAAAATGCACGAAATCACATATATTCTTGCATACGTCAATGCGTAGGGCATAATCGTTTCTGTTGCGCCTAATAAAGCTAAAATCGGTTGGATAAAAATAGTAGCAAATATAATGATGATTGCGCCGATTATCACGCTGCTATACAATGCTGTACTGGCTACTTTGTTAGCGGTTTCTCTATCGCCGCGTCCTAACAGCCTTGAAAGATAGGAAGCTGCTCCGTTACCAAACATTAACCCTAACCCGACAACTACCTGCCCTAATGGAAATACAATCGAGATTGCCCCCATAGGCAGGGTATTTGAATGAGTAAACAAATTGTAAACGTGGGGTAACCCAAAAGGCGAAAAAACTGCTATACTGAGAA
>QXXE01000226.1 GCA_009911355.1 Clostridiaceae bacterium
ATCGCATCCATGATTTCTGTGGTGCTGCTGAATTTCTGGCTGTCCACGTAGGCCTTCAGCATTTCCTTCGGTGTCTTATCCATAATATTACATCCTTTCAATCAAGTTTTTTCTGCTCCGATTCTTGACTCAAAGGCTGGCTTTTATTCTCTTTTACACAAATTTTTCGGGGCTTTCTGGCAGCTTGGGAAACCAGTCCAATAAATGGTTTTTGGTGTAGTCATAGATCGTTCACTGCTCGAATCTCCGCTGGCAAATGCCCCGCAAATATACGGTTATACACTCCTCATCACTGGATTCGGGACGGAAATTGTTGCTTTGGCGTTGTGTCATGGCTTCCATCGTGTTATCATGCTCCCAGACAGCGCAATAGAGCTTTATGAGATTTGTTTGCCACATACTTGCATTCTCTGCTCTTTTGCGCTGTTTGTCTATACTTTTCTACTCTTGATTCGCATTTTCAATCTGCGCTAATCATCACAGGGGAAGCTACCCTTCCCCTACGCTGGCTCCGCCAGCTACCCCTTTGTGAACTTGCCACCCGAAAATCTTTCAGAAAGCCTATTCCATTTAGCAAGTCAAAGCTGTATAATAGAGCCAGTGCCAAATTGGAATTTAGGAGGAATTTATTTTGAAAAAAATCGGAATTACAATTATAAAATCCATAGGCTTTTTTCTGGGATGGGCAATATTGGTTTCTATCTTGCCGTTATCATCTTCAAAGGAACAAGCTATATGGAGGTTATGGGCAGAAATTACACCTCTATTGGCAATAGCCGTTTTTACTCTCATCTTTTGGCTTGTTGAAAAGAAAAACGTAGAGTTACATTTATTCGATAATCCAGTAAAGGGAATAGTATTGGGAGTAATTACAGGGATTGTATGGTTAGCTATTCCTGTTTTGGTAATGTATGTAGCAAAAATTATCCATTTTGACGGAACTAACTTAATTAACCTATTTCCTATTTGGTTGCTGGCAGTATTTCTAAATACAATTATGCAGGAACTTCTTGTACGTGGTTACTTGTACCAAATGCTTAAACAAAAGCACAATATAATTGTGGCTACGATTGTGACAACAATACTTTTTACAGCATTGCACGGAGGGGCATTTGAAGCGGGTGTTATTCCTGTTTTAAATGTACTTACTATGAGCTTGCTTATGACAGCAGTCCTTGAATGTAGTGGCTCTATTATAGCACCAATTATTATGCACTTTTTATGGAATGGAATTGGTGCATTAGTTTTAGGTGGTGTGTCACTTGCTGATGACTATCCAAATCTGTTTGTTACGACTTTTACTGGAAACGATATTTTGTCCGGCGGAATTTGCAAAATTGAAGGAAGTATAATAGTTCTAATTGTCAATGCAGTTTTGATTGCATTTTTTACATTCATACAAAAGAAAAAAATATAAACATAAATTCCAGTTTGTAGAATTGTAGCCAGCTAAAAACTGAATAACCGCCATACATACAGAACGGCACACCAAGACAGGAAATCAAGAAACGGTTTCCTGTTTTTTTACGCCCATTTTTGGCATTTTCAAAAATCGCCTGTATTATGCCGTGCAAAGGGAATAGAAAGAAATTTCTGAAAATCCCTGCCGATTCAGGCTTGTGTGGTTTTGTAAGGAATAGAGAAAAATTTCCGCAAATCTCCGTCATTTTTGCTTTGCGTGGTGTTGTAGGTAGTAGGGGGAGAAATACCGCCGTAAAGTTGGCAGAATCCCCGCCCTTTCCGTCGAGGGTATCAGCGGAAGCCGCCACTTTCTAAGAGTTATACTGAAGAATGCCTTATCCCGAATTCCATACGGCTTTCTTGATTATTCAAGATTCTCTGCTAAAAATTCGGGATAAGGTTTTTCATTATAGGCATAGTGCTGCATCCAGTTAGAAATAACAGTTTACGTTTACAGGGATTTTTGTTATACTCCATTAAAAACGGTATAGGAGGATGCAGATATGCCAC
>QXXE01000227.1 GCA_009911355.1 Clostridiaceae bacterium
ACGCAATCATACTCAAGGCTGTTAACGAGGGCATGATACCGGTCATTCCGCCAAAGAAAAACCGAAAACACCTGCGAAAATGCGACGAATATCTCTACAAGCTCCGCCATCTCGTTGAGAATGCGTTCCTGCTTCTCAAGAAATGGCGCGGTATCGCTACGCGCTACGCCAAAAACGCCTCCTCATTCGCTGCCGCTGTCCAGATCCGTTGTATTGCTATTTGGCTCCTTGTTTATTGACGACACCGTCTAATAGCGGGTCAATAAATTCCCTCCTAAGGCCAAAATTCCTATAGCATGCAAATTTGTTTGCTACACTATTTGAGTTCTCTGGCTTATACATAGATTGATACCTCCAACAGGCAATTGCGGCCCCCTTAACATTTTTTACATCATAGCATTTATTGCATCTGACACATTTGTCTTCATCTACTTTGAGTTTCCCATTTATCGTTGTGATTGCGCCCCAGCTGCACTCCGTTTCACAAGCCTGGCAACCTACACAGGCCGAAATTTTTCGGAATAGCAAACGGAGCGAAGGCAACAACGCATTTTCCTCATCTAGAGATGAAAATGTAAAGCAAACGGAATCGCCCTCTTTGTTAGACGCACTATAGACAAAGGGGATTTCTATATCGATTGATTTTGGAAGCTTTAAAAGCTGCTGAGATGTTCCTCGCGCTTTTACAACGCTTCCAGCCGTTTTTATCCACTCGTAAAATAAGTCTCTCCTGAAGTAAGGACTTCGGAAAGTTAGCTTAAGCCCATTTTTTTCTTCCAAAGGAGGCGTTAAGGTTTCTTTCAACACAATCCCGCTTCGCCGGGCCTGCCAATATCGTTTTCCAATAAACTCCTTCTTTTCCTGGAGGGAACTGAACTGTTTTAAACTGGTTTCAATAATAATATCGCTGTATGGTTTCAATGCTTTTGAGTAGGCTGCATGAACAAACCACTCGTATTTCTCGGAAGACTCCGGACACATCAGACACCCCACACGGGTTAGTCCCTTTTTATACGCCTCATTGATTATAAGTCCGTTCCCCAGTATATAAAGCCATAACTCATGGGCCCCCCAATCCAGCAGAGGCATCCGGTTGAGTTGAGAAGCGTTTTTTACCCCATCAGAGGCGTCCTCATAAAACGAACGGCTGTGGCTTTCATCTCCACGAACCCCAACAAAGGCCATCACGCGAATAGCCGGTTTTTGCAATTTCTTTTTCAAGGCTATCAACGCCGGCGTACTTTTATGAACCGAACAGCACCAGCGTATCGAACGCGAGGGAGGACCGAATGTTTTCCAGTTTTCCAATGCCGGCCTGGATGCACGCGTCGTAATAAATTCCCGATCTGGATAGTGTTCCTGAATTATTTCTACAACGCTATAGGTATCGGGCAGCTCCATATCAGTGTCGCTAAAGATGATTGGGACAGAGAGGGGAAGAACCCGGTGACAGATATCCAGCAACGCTACGGAATCCTTACCTCCGGAAAACGCGATATAGGCAGTATCACACCGCTGGATACTCTCGTCGTACAGTTCTTTTGTCCGGCGTTTTGTGTCTGCAACCAAGGCATCCATTATTTCGGAATTTGCCTGAACCATCGCTTCCACATCAACAGGGGTGAGTGTAAGTTTTCCATCAAAAAACACTTGGATATTCAACGGTTTCCCATACTGCGTACCGTTGAGCTGTGCCACTTTACGCCCGTATGGTGTTCCGTTTTCGTCAGTTGCTGCAATCAAATATGTATTCTTGATTCCCCACAGGAGCGGCGCCTGCTCAGAAGGATCATACTCAAAATATTGGTCAAGACCTGTCAGCGCAAGTTCAGGCGCAAAGACTGGACGAATCTCATTCGCAACATATTTCCCCGTCTGAGTAGTTATTACTTCCGCAGGTAAAGATAGGAAAGCAGCGGGTGATGGAAGAATCTGGACACAAGAGGCGGATGATGCTGC
>QXXE01000228.1 GCA_009911355.1 Clostridiaceae bacterium
CAGCATCATCCGCCTCTTGTGTCCAGATTCTTCCATCACCCGCTGCTTTCCTATCTTTACCTGCGGAAGTAATAACACAACTTTTCGTGGGAATTTCGTGCTTTCAACTCTTGATTCGCATATCAAATCCTTGTGTATGAGGTGTCAACTAAAATGGTACAACATCAAAACGCAGGCACGCCCTATCCACGTCGCAGCGGGAAAAAGCTTTTACGCAATTTTTTCTCGAAAAAATTGCGGGTGCAGCCCGTAGGCCCCTATCCTGATTCCCGCGCTGTGCGCGGTTCGATTGCGTGTGGCAGAGCCCTGCCGCCCCCGCGCAGGGGAGCCCGCGTAATACAACATTCAAACGGTTATACTGTCGCAGAACTGGAAAAGGATTGAAAATAGTATATAAAATTCCAATAAAACACGTGACAAATTGGAAAAAACCTGATACTATAGTTACAAGAAAAATGAAAGGGCACAGGCCCCGCGCCCGTGCCGGAAGGTAACCACACCATGCAGAATAAGCACAAGAACGGCAGCTTCGGCTCCCGCGTCGGCTTCGTGCTCGCCTGTGTCGGCTCAGCCGTCGGCATGGGCAACATCTGGCTGTTCCCCTACCGCGTCGGCCAGTACGGCGGCGCAGCGTTCCTCATCCCCTATTTCCTGTTCGTCTGTATCTTCGGGCTGGTCGGCCTGTCCGCGGAATTCGCCATCGGGCGGCGCGCCGGCACCGGCACACTCGGCGCTTACCGCTATTGCTGGAACGCGCGCGGGAAAGGCCGCCTTGGCTCGCTCATTGGCTGGATCCCCCTCCTTGGCTCCCTCGGGATCGCCATTGGCTATTCCATCATCGTCGGCTGGGTGCTCCGCGCGCTCTGGGGCGCCGTCACCGGACAGATCCTGATACAAGACGCAGGCGAGTTCTTCGCCGGGGCTACCGGGCCGCTCGGGAGCGTGCCTTGGCATACCATGGCCATCGTGATTGCAGCGCTGCTGCTCATGTTCGGCGCGACAAAGGGCATCGAAAAGGCGAATAAAGTGCTCATGCCGCTGTTTTTCATCCTGTTTGCAGCGCTTGCCGTGCGCGTTGCCCTGCTCCCCGGCGCGTCTGAGGGCTACCGTTTTCTGCTCATCCCAAAATGGGAATCGCTGCTGCAGGTCGATACCTGGGTTATGGCAATGGGGCAGGCGTTCTTCTCCCTCTCGATCACTGGCTCCGGTATGATCGTTTATGGCACCTACCTCTCCAAAAAAGAGGATATCCTGCACGCGTCAGTGCAGACGGCAGTATTTGACACCATCGCCGCGCTGCTTGCAGCTTTCGCGATTATGCCCGCAGTGTTCGCGTTCGGCATTGCGCCGAGCTCCGGCCCCCCGCTGCTGTTCATTACCCTGCCGAATGTCTTCCGGCAGATCCCCTTTGGGCGGGTCTTCGCCGCGTTCTTCTTCCTTTCCGTCGCGTTCGCGGGCATTACCAGCCTGATCAATATGTTTGAAGCTGTCTGCGAATCCTGGCAGACGCGGTTCGGCCTGGGGCGCAGGCCCGCCGTAGCCTTGTGCGCAGGGATTACGCTTGCCGTCGGCCTGCTGATTGAGGAAGAGCCCAAAATGGGGGCGTGGATGGATGTGGTCAGCATCTATATCATCCCCTTCGGCGCGCTGCTCGGGGCCATCTCGGTCTATTTCGTGCTGGGCAGGCGGGAGATCGGCGAAGAGCTGAACCTTGGAAGGAAAACGCCGCTTCCCGGCTGGTTTTTCCCGCTTGCCCGATATGTCTATGTACCGCTCGCGCTGATCGTGTTCCTGCTGGGCATCGCGTATCACGGCATCGGCTGAGCCCTGCGCCGTGTATGGAAACCCAGATTTTGGGGAAACTATGTATATTTGTAACCTGAATTCCCGGTAAAGATTTACCCTACAAGAAATATGGGAGAAGAGGACGAAAAAAGTGGGGAAGAGGCAGG
>QXXE01000229.1 GCA_009911355.1 Clostridiaceae bacterium
CAGCATTGCAAGGCCGATGATGACCTTCAACTCTATATTGATCGCAAAAACATTGATTTGCGGGATGACCTTCATCAAAATGCCCATGCCGACCTGGCCCATCAGCTCGGTCGCAAGGATCGGCAGGCTGAGCTTGATGGCGAGCAGCGCGCACTCGGCGAACAGCTCGACCACCCGGTTTGCGACTGCGTCGCCCATCGCCGCCGCGCCATAGGGCACGATTTCCCCCGAGGTCACGAGGATGCGCAGCAGTGTAATATGCCCGTTTGCCGCAAAAAACAGCAGGATCGCCAGCATATTCAGCAGCGTTGCCGTCGAGGTCATCGACGACTGCGAGCCCGCGTCATAGGTCCGCGCCATGCTCATGCCCATTTGGGTGTCGACGATTTCCCCGGCCTGTTCGGGGATGTAGAAAAAAAACTGCATAATGACAGCGAACGCCGCCCCGACGCTGAATTCGAGCAGCAGCTTCACCGCAAATTCCAGCGCGGTCCGCGGCATCACTGCCCCGGCCTGGTAGGCCGAATGGGTGGCCACTGAAAGCACCAGCACAACCCCGGCCTTATAGAGCCCCGGGAAGGTGCTCCGCCCGAGCAGCGGGCTCATCAGCACAAAGCCCGACATCCGCATGACGATGTACAAAAACAGCGTCAGACTGTTAAAATCCAGCATTTTTCTGCCTTTTCTGCTATTTCATGAGTTCAAAAAGCCCCAGCGCGTACTCTTGCAGCGTCATCATCATCCAACTCCCGCCCACCACGAGGAACAGGATGATAACCAGCAGCTTCAGCACGAACGCGATTGTCTGCTCGTGGATCTGCGTCACCGCTTGCAAAATCGCAGTCACTACGCCGACCGCCAGCGCCAGCAGCAGGATCGGCGCCCCGAGCCGGATCGCAACGCCAATCCCGTCCCGGAACACATCCGTAACCTGGTTAATTCCCATATTTCATACCTATTTACTAACGGAAACCCTGCACAAGCGTCGAAAATACGAGTTCCCAGCCGTTCAGCGTGATAAACAGCAACAGCTTGAACGGCGTCGAGATCATCGACGGCGGCAGCATGATCATGCCCATCGACATCAGTGTCGAGGACACGATTATATCGATCAAAAGGAACGGGATATAGAGGTAAAAGCCGATCTCAAAGGCTTTTTTCAGTTCCGAAGTCATAAAAGCGGGGGTCACCACCCGCATCGGCAGCTCCTGCGCGAGCGTCTCATCGTCCACGTCCGGCACCTCCACATCGGCAAGGTCGCAGAACAGCTTGAGTGCGCTCGGCGCGGTCTGGTGCAGCATGAAATCCTTCAGCGGCACGGTCGCGCGCGAAAAGAATTCCTCCTGCGTAATCTGACCGTCTACGTAAGGCGCGTAAGCCTGCTCGTTCACTGCGTCGATCGTCGGCCCCATCGTAAACAGCGTCAAAAACAGCGCGATGCCGATGAGCACCATGTTCGGCGGCGTCTGCTGCGTCCCCAGCGCGTTGCGCAGGAACGACAGCGAAATCACGTACCTTGTGAAAGAGGTCGTCATGACGACCAGCGACGGCAGCAGCGTCAGCAGCGCGGTCAGGAAAATAAACTCGATTGCGCTTACGCCGTCACCGTTAATGTTGATAAAACCTTCCAGATTGCTCATTTTTTCTTCTCCACGGCGCCCCGGAGCGCGCTGAAAAAGTCAGGGGCCTGCTGCGGTCCCGGCGCTTCCAGCCACTTGGCAGCGTCTTCCCCGGAGAGCTCGGCGAGCACGTTCACACCGCCCTGCGCAACTCCCAAAAGAAGGCACTTCTGATGCACGCGCACCAGCACCAGCCGCTCCGCGCGGCCGACCGGGAACTGCCGCAGCACACAGATCTCGCCCATGCACGCCGCACCCGGGAACGCACCCGCGCCGTATTTGCCGACCAGCCGCGTCACCCAATACGCCAGCGCAAGGATGCCG
>QXXE01000230.1 GCA_009911355.1 Clostridiaceae bacterium
ATATCCCTTAGAGAAAAGGAAAAAGAGATACAGAAAGACCTTGACGACGGGATAGACACAATCGGAAAGAAAATGACCGTCTGCGAGCTTTACGCGAAGCAGAACCGCCACCGGGGGAATGTAAGGCATAACACCACAAAGGGGCGCGAACGGCTGATGAAGCTGTTAGAAGCGGATAAACTTGGTTCCTGCCCCATTGACAGTGTGAAGCTGTCCGACGCGAAAGAATGGGCGTTGCGCATGAAAGAAAAGGGAATATCCTACAAGACCATAAGCAACGATAAGCGTTCTCTGAAAGCTGCTTTTTACACAGCGATACAGGACGACTGTATAAGGAAAAATCCCTTTGACTTCCAGCTAAACACCGTGATCGAGGACGACACAGAGCCGAAAGTACCCCTCACAGGAGAACAGGAAGAAAGCCTTTTATCCTTTATGCAAAGTGATAGCGTCTATCAGAAATACCGTGACGAGGTTATCATACTGCTGGGAACGGGGCTTAGGATTTCCGAACTCTGCGGGCTGACTGAAACCGACCTTGACTTTGAAAACCGGGTAATCAATGTAGACCACCAGCTTTTACGGAGCGCGGAAACAGGCTATTACATAGAGAAGCCCAAAACGCAGAGCGGTATCAGACAAATCCCAATGAGTGAAAAAGTGTATGAAGCGTTGGGGCGCGTGTTGGAAAACCGCAAGGGAACGAAACAGACCACCATTGATGGTTACAGCAACTTCCTTTTCCTCAACCGGGACGGCTGCCCGAAAACGAATGTGAACTATGCTACCATGTTCCGGGGGCTTGCGAAGAAGTACAACAAGTGCCATGAGGAAGCCTTACCCAAAGTAATGACACCCCACACCCTGCGCCATACGTTCTGCACCAACTTAGCCAATGCGGGCATGAACCCGAAAGCGTTACAGTATATCATGGGACATTCCAACATCACCATGACGCTGAACTATTACGCACACGCAACATTCGCTTCCGCAAGGGCTGAAATGGAAAGGCTGATTGCAGCATAGCCGCAGACGGATTTACTACTTCTTTTACTACCACCCAGAGGGAAAACCTAAGAAGTTATAAAGGTATATGTGAACTTCTCCCCATATCTAAAATGCCGGGAAAGCCCGAAAATACGGGCTATACCGACATATAAGAACTTCTAAAGAGATAATCTAAATTCACCATAAATTTTTGTAAGAAAAACTTGCAGCCGGTTTCAAGGGTTCTGGAAAGTTCGGAAAACCTTAAAAACGGAAAATCGAAGAAGCCGCCCGAAGTGTAGAAAAACACACAAAAACTTGCTGATATAGTAGCAATTCCTGAAAAATCAAGTCAAACTTATTTGGACTGGAACACAGGAAAACGTGGAAAAATCCCGTCATAAGCGAACTTACAACGGGATTTAAACTGGCGGAGCGGGTGGGATTCGAACCCACGGACGGTTTCACCCGTCAAACGATTTCGAGTCGTTCTCGTTATGACCTCTTCGATACCGCTCCGTATGAAATTAGGGGACGCAAACGACCGGAAAACCAATCGGCTGCAAAGTGTAGAAAAAGTGTGGAAATCATCAAGCATCGGGAAATGCGGAAACGCGAATTTCCCAAGAACCATGGGGATTTCCGGAGTTCGGCAGAGAAAAAGTCCACACGATTTCGAGTCGTTCTCGTTATGACCTCTTCGATACCGCTCCATATGAAATTGTGGGGTACAAGAGCTGATAAACGGCTGATCACAAACAACAGACTGATCATAATTTCCGCTGCTAGAATACTATACCACAGATTACAAAAAAAAACAAGCTTTTTTTAAAAAAATTATTGGTGGATTTTAGATACCTGAATTCCCGGTAAAGATTTACCCTACAAGAAATATGGGAGAAGAGGACGAAAAAAGTGGGGAAGAGGCAG
>QXXE01000231.1 GCA_009911355.1 Clostridiaceae bacterium
AGTTGCCTCCCTAATTCTCTTTGATTATACATTAAATCCTTGCGTATGAGGTGTCAACTAAAATGGTACAACATCAAACTGCTTTCTGCCGTTGGGAAACTCACAGCCGAGTATGGCAAGATAGGCGGCAACTTGAACCAGATTGCCCGCTGTCTGAACGAGTATGGCGCACCCTATAACGCCCTCTCCCAAGAGGTACGAGCCGCCACAGCGGAGCTTGCCGCCTTGAAGTTTGAAGTCTTGCAGAAAGTAGGTGAAGCCGTTGGCAACATTCAAACATATCAGCTCTAAAAATGCCGACTATGGGGCTGCCGAGCAATACCTAACCATTGAGCATGACGAGTTTACCATGAAGCCCACTCTGGACGGAAACGGTCAGATTGTTCCGAGGACAGGCTATCTCATTTCCTCTTTGAATTGTGACGGGGAAGATTTCGCCATAGCGTGTATGCGCTCCAATCTAAAATATGGCAAGAACCAGAAGCGGGAGGACGTGAAAAGCCACCACTATATCATCAGTTTTGACCCCCGTGACGCAGCCGACAATGGGCTGTCCGTAGACCGGGCGCAACAGTTGGGCGAACAGTTTTGTAAAGAGCATTTCCCCGGACACCAAGCGTTGGTATGCACCCACCCGGACGGTCATAACCACAGCGGCAACATCCATGTGCATATCGTCATAAACAGCTTACGGATTGCGGAAGTTCCACTATTGCCCTACATGGAAAGACCAGCGGACACAAGGGAGGGCTGCAAGCACCGCTGTACGGACGCTGCTATGGAATATTTCAAAGCGGAAGTCATGGAAATGTGCCACCGGGAAAACCTCTATCAGATTGACTTATTGCATGGGAGCAAGAACCGTGTCACCGAGCGTGAGTATTGGGCGAAGCGGAAAGGACAAGCCACACTGGATAAAGAGAACGCTTCCCTTGTCGCCACAGGAGAGCCGCCCAAACCGACCAAGTTTGAAACGGACAAGGAGAAGCTGCGCGGCGCGATCCGCGCCGCCCTGTCCTCTGCTATCTCTTTTGAGGATTTCTCCGGGAAGCTGTTACAACAGGGAGTGACCGTCAAGGAGAGCCGGGGGAGGTTATCGTATCTCACGCCGGACAGGACAAAGCCAATCACCGCCCGGAAGTTGGGTGATGATTTTGACCGTGCCGCCGTACTGGAAGCACTCACCCTAAACGCACAGAACGCCGCCAGAGCCGCCGAAACACCCGCACCCAGACAGGAATACCCCCGGAGCATAAAAGACCGCCTACAGCGTGGCAGAGCCGCCATAAACGCCCCGAAGAACGACGGAGTACAACGCATGGTAGACATAGCCGCCAAGAGAGCCGAGGGCAAGGGGAAAGGCTACGAGAAATGGGCGACCTTGCACAACTTAAAGCAAATGGCGGCGACCATGAGCATTTACGAGGAATCCGGCTTTTCTTCCCCGGAAGAACTGGAAGCCGCCCTTGCCGCTGCCAGCGCGGAACTATCGAGCGTCCATGCCGAACTAAAAGCCGTGGAAAGCACCCTGCGGGAGAAAAAGGACTTGCAGAAACAGCTATTAGCCTACATCAAGACCAAGCCCGCCCGTGACGGGCTGAAAGCACAGAAAACAGAGAAAGCCCGCAAAAACTACCGGGAGCAGCACGAAAGCGATTTTATGATAGCCGAAGCTGCCACCCGGTATTTTAAGGCACAGGGAATCCAAAAGCTGCCAGCGTCCAAGACCTTGCAAGCGGAGATTGAGCAGCTTATGAGGGAGAAGAACAGCCTTTACAACGAGTACCGGGAAAAGAGGGAACGCACAAAGGAATTGCAGACTGTAAAAAGTGATGTTGTACCATTTTAGTTGACACCTCATACGCAAGGATTTAATGTATAATCAAAGAGAATTAAGGAGGC
>QXXE01000232.1 GCA_009911355.1 Clostridiaceae bacterium
CTCCTCATTCGCCGCCGCTGTCCAGATCCGTTGTATTGCTATTTGGCTCCTTGTTTATTGACGACACCGTCTAGGAAGGAAAACAAATCTTCTGACGACATATTTTCCATTTTCTCAATCAAAGCCATAAGTGAGCGCTTATCATTTTCCCATTTTGCAAGTAACTTGTCTCGGCTTTGAGTGCTGCCTGGTCTTCCTAGCATAAGTATGGCTGTCGAAACGATAAATCCAACGCAAGCTGGCTGACTACTAAAAATATCCAATCCATTATGAAAGCGTTCGTCGTTTTCGGATTGAGGTGCTCTACAAAAGCATGAATCAAGTTTACCCATTAAAGAAAGCGCTTCGCTAAATTGATGAATAGATTCATCATTTGCGGTTAAATCAAGGAAATCCAGTCTGACAAATTCATCTGATAAACGTTCTTTTATATCAATTTTCTCTTTTCTTGAGCCAAACACTAAATATAATTCCAGAATATTATCGGATTGATATTGCTTAGCATTTCTTCTTCTACGACCTTCATCCACACTAAAAATTGAAAGATCGCAACTTTCATTTTGTATTTGTTTCAAAACAGAGCCGAATACTGTTTCTAGCTGTCTTCTGACATCCCAAGGCACCTGCCCAGAATTTAGCACCAACATTCGATAAATTAAATTATTTACATTTTTAGCCAGCCAAAATTCAAGACGAATTTCATAGTCAGAAAGATCACTTGATTTAGCTGCTTCTACCATAGCTGTTGTCCGTTGCATCCCGTCAATGAGAGATAAATCATCTGTATGCTGAGTCAACCAGTTAATCATTTGCTCATCGGTCATTTCAAAGAACTCAGAAAAATCCACATCGCCTATAGCTGAACCAATAACTACCGGAGGCAAAACAGTTCCTTTCGCTATATCATCAATCATACGTCTACGAATTCTGATTGCAGTGCTCGATTTTAACGTTCCGCGCTGGCCCTCAATACCACCGCGGTTCCGATAAGCGCATTCAATCATCGCGTTGTAAGCAGGAAATTTTACTTTGAGCATAAACGAAACGCAGTTACCACGGTGATCGCATAAATAATCCATTTTCTCGCTTCCTTTCGATAATTTTCAATCTATTCGTCTTCCAAAATCCAAATGCCATGTTTGATTGGAAAACGAATCCCTCATTTTGCCCACTGGTAACAACACCGCTTACAAAATATTTCGTCATTCTTTCCACAAAGGATATCATCCGACAACATTTCTTTCGAAAAATAAGAGTTTTCAATCAATCAATTAAATTCCCGAAATCATGTATTTGTAATAATTGGTTGTTCCTCTGGCATTGAAACAACGACTCGATATCTAGACTAAACAGTTGTGTAAGTCTTGTAATGCGAATCAAGGGTTGAAAATCGCAAAACAATCCGCTTTGTTCGGTATGCTCGCCGATTTGGGCGGATATATATCACCATAATTTGTGCAATCTGCTGAAGTGTATCTGGCTATTCCGAACGGTGTTTATACGCACCAAGCCTGCAATAGGCATTACTTCCACATTAGCGAGGTGCGTCTCGTCAAAACCAACAGGAGTCCGTGGAATTCGCTGCTGATTTATTGTAGAATAACACAACTTTTCGTGGGAATTTCGTGCTTTCAACTCTTGATTCGCATTTGTAATGTCACCGTAGAATTACTTAAAAACAATAAACAACAATCTTCATTTTCTCGATATACAGCGCGGAAAACACTGTTGTTTTTTCAAGCAATTCTACTGATCAAAACTAAATACTGGACAGGTGGCGGAAAATCAAATAGCCTTTTTCGATTATACTGATTATATTACTTCCGTAGCTAAAGATAGGAAAGCGCCGAGTGGAGGAAAAAGCAGGACACGAGAGGCGGATGATGCTGCA
>QXXE01000233.1 GCA_009911355.1 Clostridiaceae bacterium
TCGTTGAACACAGGTTATTGGGGAAAGGGAAAGCAAACAGGCAAAAATCCAGTATTCATGCGGGTTTGCGGCGAGATGGCTCTCAAAAGCTAACCTCACAAAAGACAGATTATTGCACAATCACATATCGTTTCTAAGGGAGAATGTTGATTCCGGTCACATTCTCCCTTTTTTCATACCAAGAAACGAGGTGATTATCTTGAACACGCAAATCATCGCCATCGCCAACCAAAAGGGAGGTGTGGGCAAGACCACAACCTGTGCCAACTTAGGGATAGGACTGGCGCAGGCCGGAAAGAAAGTGCTTCTCATTGACGGGGACCCGCAAGGGAGCCTGACCATCAGCCTGGGCAATCCCCAGCCGGATAAGCTGCCTTTTACCCTCTCCGACGCGATGGGCCGTATCCTGACCGATCAGCCGGTC
Organism: Clostridiaceae bacterium; assembly: GCA_009911355.1. GTDB lineage: Bacteria > Bacillota > Clostridia > Oscillospirales > Butyricicoccaceae > QXXE01. Next base: position 425 of record QXXE01000233.1, read on the forward strand.
CGCCCCGGCGAGGGGATTCTGCGCCACCCGGAGGGCGTGGACCTGATGCCGGCGGATATTCAGCTGTCCGGCATGGAGGTGTCGCTGGTAAACGCTATGAGCCGGGAAACGATTCTGCGGCAATACCTGGACACCGTAAAGGGGCAGTATTCCCATATCCTCATAGACTGCCAGCCCTCCCTGGGTATGCTCACCGTCAACGCCCTGGCCGCTGCCAACAGGATTATAATTCCCGTCCAGGCGGAGTACCTGCCCGCCAAAGGGCTGGAACAGCTGCTCTCTACGGTGAACAAGGTCAAGCGGCAGATCAACCCGAAACTGCAAATAGACGGTATTCTGCTGACAATGGTGGACAACCGCACCAACTTCGCCAAAGAGATTGCCGCCCTGCTGCGGGAAACCTACGGCAGCAAAATCAAGGTGTTCGGAACCGAGATTCCCCATTCTGTCCGGGCAAAGGAAACCAGCGCGGAGGGCAGGAGCATTTTCGCCCATGACCCAGGCGGCAAAGTAGCGGAAGGCTACGCAAATCTGACCAAGGAGGTGTTGAAACTTGAAAAGCAGCGCGAAAAAAGTAGAGCTGGCATCGGTCGATGATCTGTTTACCACCGAGGAAAGCCGCGCCGACGCGGGGCGGGAAAAGGTGGTAGAAATCCCTTTAAGCGAGCTGCACTCGTTCAAGGGCCACCCTTTCAAGGTCAAAGATGATGATGCCATGATGGAAACAGCGGACAGCATCCGGCAGTACGGCGTTCTTGTTCCTGCTATCGCCCGTCCTGACCCCAGCGGCGGCTATGAGCTGGTAGCCGGACACAGGCGGCATCGGGCCAGTGAACTGGCAGAGAAAGAAACCATGCCGGTGATTGTCCGGGATTTGGACGATGACGCCGCCACGATTATCATGGTTGACAGCAATTTACAGCGGGAAAGCCTGCTCCCCAGCGAAAGGGCTTTTGCCTACAAAATGAAATTGGAGGCCATGAAACATCAGGGAGAACGCATGGATTTAACTTGTGCCCAAGTTGGGCAGAAGTCCGATGGAAAGAAATCAAGAGATATTTTAGCAGAACAGGTAGGTCAAAGCCGCAATCAAATTCAGCGGTATATTCGTCTGACTGAGTTAATCCCCGAACTGCTGAACATGGTGGACGAAAAGAAAATTGCCCTGAACCCAGCCTATGAGCTGTCCTTTCTCAAAAAAGAAGAACAGACACAGCTTTTGGACGCGATGGACAGCGAACAGGCCACCCCCTCCCTTTCCCAAGCCCAGCGGCTCAAGAAATTCAGTCAGGAGGGGCATCTGTCCATAGATGTAATGCGGGCGATTATGGGCGAGGAAAAGAAAAGCGATCTGGACAAGGTGACGTTTACCTCCGACACCCTGCGGAAGTATTTTCCCAAAAGCTACACCCCTGCCCGGATGCAGGAAACCATCATCAAACTGCTGGAACA
>QXXE01000024.1 GCA_009911355.1 Clostridiaceae bacterium
GCAGAGCCCTGCCGCTGCCCGCGTAGGGCCTGGGTGCAGGGCAGAACCCTGCCGCTGCCCGCGTAGGGCCAAAATAGGGCAGCCAGAGGGCGCGAAGCCCCCTGGCGCATCCCGTTGTGGCAGCAAGCCGGGTAAATCTTACGGCTTAGGTTCGGTTGGGTTTCCCCGCGCCCTGCCGCGCGTCGCCGCTGGCGGTGGTTTCCCATTATAGGGCGCGCCGGCGTGTTACCAGCACCGGGACCGAATTGCCACTGAGTCCGTACTGCAGCCCCCGCCCTGCCGCACGGGGATTCTCACCCCGCACACTGCCTAGATGATTTCCATAACAGGCAACACATCTCTTAGCCTCTTTTGCAGACCCGGTTTCAGGAGTCAATGCCCGGCTGTGCCTTGCGCACAGCACGCCGGGTGGATACCCCATCCACCGCCCCCACTCAAGGCAGGCTACTCTGCACACAGCACTTTGACGCGGTCTGCGCGGTTGGCCGCCGACCCGCCCCGGAGGGCGGGGGGACGGGACTTCACGCAGCCTGTCTCCGCACCGCAATACAGGTTTCATCCTGCGCCGTAGCGCGTCCATCAACCCCGCGCAGGGGTGCTATAGGCGCACCACAGATACAGGTCTCCACGGCAGCAGGGTCGGTATCCCATGCCATTGGGAAGCGCCCTGAAGCCTTAACCCCCAGCATCCACCCCAAACTGGGCGTAAGAAGCAAACACCAGGGACTTCATCGATATGCCCTTCAACGGATTTTTAGGCCCGTCCTGGGAGATGTATGCGCTGACTAGGATACAGCGCCACAGCTATACGTTACCACAAAGCACAGGATTTTTCAAGTAAAATTGAATAAAAATTCATAATTTATTCAAAATGCCAGCCGCCTTGCCGGGCGGCCCGGCGGTAGGGTCAGCAGTCGCGGGAGACGAGATAGTTAGCGAGATCGGTGAGGAAGCCGTGGTCGGGGAAGAGCTGGGCGGCGCGGATGGCGTTGTCGGTGAGCTCGCGCACGAGCTCGTAGCAGCGCTGCACGCCGAGCAGGGAGGGGAAGGTTGCCTTGCTGTTTTCGGCGTCGGAGCCGATGGGCTTGCCGAAGCGGGTAATATCGCCTTCGATGTCAAGCAGGTCGTCCTCGATCTGGAAAGCAAGGCCGAGGTTGTCGGTATAGCGTGAGGCGGCTTCGAGGGCTTCGTCGTCGCCGCCTGCGATGATGCAGCCCATTGCGGCGGCGGCGCCGATCAGCCGCCCGGTTTTGAGCTGTTGGAGGAGCATGAGGGCTTCCTGCGGGATGCGCCGGCCTTCGGACTCGAGGTCGAGGATCTGGCCGCCGATCATGCCGTCCATGCCGGCGGCGCGGGCGAGGCAGCTTGCGGCCTGGAGGACGGTATCGGCGGGGAGGCCGGCGGTGCTGCGGGGGTCGAGGGCGGTTTCAAAGGCGCGGGTGAGGAGGGCGTCGCCTGCGAGCACGGCGGTAGCTTCGCCGAAGGCTTTGTGGTTGGTGGGCTTGCCGCGGCGGAGGTCGTCGTCGTCCATGCAGGGCAGGTCGTCGTGGATCAGGGAATAGGTGTGGATCATTTCGAGGGCGGCGGCGAAGGGGAGGGCTTTTGAGAGGTCGCCGCCGCAGACGCGGCAGAACTCGAGGACGAGGGCGGGGCGCAGGCGTTTGCCGCCGCCGAGGGCGGAATAGCGGGTTGCATGGAAGATGGAGGGGTAGAGGGATTCGTTGGGGGAAGAGAGCGCGGTTTCGAGCGCTTTTTCGGTCATATTCGCATAATAGCTGAGGCGTTCGGTGAGGGTCATGGTCACGGTTCCTCCTGGATAAAGGGTGATTCCTGCACGGAGCCGTCGGGCTGGGGGCGCAGGATGGTAACTTTCTGTTCGGCCTCGTCGAGCATTTTGTGCAGGGAGGCGGCGAGTTTGGTGCCTTCTTCGAAGAGGGCGACGCTGTCGTCTAGGGGGGTATCGCCTTGTTCCATTTTGCGGACGATCTCCTCGAGACGCGCCATAGAGGTTTCAAAGGTTTGTTTTTTCGCAGCCATAGGCTTGTTCCTTTCTACGGTCCCCCCAGAGGGCGCCGCCCTCTGGACACCCGCGCCTGCGCGGCGGGCGGCAGGGCTCTGCCCTGCACCCGCTGGGGCTTTCGCCCCAGACCCCGGAGATGCTTTCGCATCTCTAGATCGCCTGCGGGCGGGACGGGAGTTTGGAGGTTTTTTCTTTTTTTAGTGTTCCGTGCCCCAGCCCGCCATTATGGCAGCGGGCTGGGGCGGTTTACGCTGGCGCAGGGGTGCTGACCCGCTGACCGCTCTCCCGCCGGGAACCCGCTGGCAGAACGACGCCAGCGGGTTCCCGGCTTCTGAAAGTGCGTCCCGGGGAGTTTTACAGTTGCGAATTGTGGGGAGGGGGCTTTTTGGTGGGTTTGCGGGATTTTATGGTTTTTTCGACAAGGCATTCTGCGCTGCCTTTTTCAAACCGTACCTGAATGTGGTCGCCTTTGCGCAGAGTTTGCGCGTTAGTGATTGCTGTGCCGTCGCGCGTCGCCAGCGCGTATCCGCGCCCGAGGACGCGCAGCGGGCTCATTGCGTCCAGCCCGACTGCTGCGCGTCTGAGCCGTTCGCGCTCCTGGCTGATTTTTTGTGCGGCGAGCCCTGACAGCCGGTCTGCCGCGAGGTCAGCGGCAAGCCGCCGCTCCGCAAGCCTGCCCGTAAACCCGTGTTCCAGCCGTTCGGCCTGCCGTGTGAGCGCCGCCCGTTTTTCTGCGAGCGTATGCGCCGGGCTGTGCGCCGCGAGCCGTGCGCCGAGAAGGTTGACTTTTTGTGCGCGGCGTTCCAGCGTTCTGTGGTAAGCCGTTTCCAGCCGCTTTTCAAGCTGCCGCAGCTGGGCGCGGACGTCCGTTTGATCGGGGACGGCGAGCTCCGCCGCGCCCGAAGGGGTCGGCGCGCGCAGGTCGGCGACAAAGTCGGCGATGGTCACATCAGGCTCGTGCCCGACCGCTGAGATCACCGGGATTGCCGACCCGGCAATCGCCCGCGCGACGGCTTCGTCATTAAAAGCCCAAAGGTCTTCCAGCGAGCCGCCGCCCCGCCCTGTGATGATTAGATCGTCCTCCGCGAGCTGGTTGGCAAATGCAAGCGCACGGCATAAGCTGCGGGGCGCGCCCTCGCCCTGCACAAGCACCGGGAAAATCCGCACCCGCGCGAGCGGCCACCGCCGCCCCAAAATGCGCACCATATCGCGCACCGCAGCACCGCTTTCCGCCGTCACGAGCGCGATCGAGCCCGGGATTACAGGCAGCGGACGTTTCCGGGCTTCGTCGAAAAGCCCCTCGCGGTATAGCTTTTCCTTCAGCTGCTCGAATGCGACATGGAGCGCACCCGCGCCGTCAGGCATCAGCTCCGCGATATAAAGCTGTACTTGCCCCGATTTTGGGTAGCTGCTCACCCGTCCCCGCGCAACGACTTTCATCCCGTTTTGCAGCCGGAACCGCAGCCGTGCTGCGTCCGACCGGAACATCACGGCGTTGATTGCCGCGCCCTCGTCCTTGAGCGTAAAATAATGATGCCCCGATGGGTGCGGGCGATAATTGGAAATTTCCCCCGCGACAAACAGGCCGTGGAAAGCGGGGTCCGATTCCAGCAGCCGTTTGATTTCATTGTTCAGCTTTGTGACAGTGTAGATGGTACTCATAAAAGCCCTCGTTTAGAGCACTTGAAATATTTCTTAAATAGTGGTAGAAAGGTAAAACATAGAGCGGGTGAGAGGTAAAACCCGGAAACGTTTTCAGCGCGATGCAGAGCACGGTCAGGTGTTCTCCATCCCGCCCGCAGGCGATGGAAGGGAGTCCAGAGGGACGAACCGCCGCCATCAAATGCGCCCATCAGGGCGCGCGGCGGTGAGTTTGAGCGGCGGCGCGCGATTTTCGAGCGCGCCGTAAACTACATGCCAGTGGCATGTAGTTTAGCGAACGGCCTAGCCCCTCTGGCGCTGTCCGCGTAGGACCGCCCGCCGCGTAGGCGCGGGGTGCAGGGGCAGAGCCCCGCCGCTCGCCGAGCAGGCGCGCAGCTGCCGCGCCGCCAGCACCGCAGCCCCGACCGCGTTGTCACCCGATAGCTCAGGCGTGGCGAATGCGCAGCCGAACCGCGCCGAAAGGCGCTCCTGGAGCAGCGTGCAGCTCATCACGCCGCCCGCGCACAGCACGGGCAGCTTTGCCTGTGCGAGCGCCTGAGCGGTGGCCTCCGCAACTGCGTTTAAAATCGTTTCAACAGTGAACCGCGCGACCGTTTCGGGCGGCGCGCCCTTCTTTGCCAGCGCTTCCACTTGGTTCTGCATCCCGGACAGCGAAAATTCGCAGTCCTTCACCTTGGGCCGGTAGGCTTTTACCGGTGCGGTGCAGATCTGCTGCAACTGGTCAAGCGCTGCCCCCGCCGGGAACGCCAGCCCGAGCAGCTGCCCACAGCGGTCGATCAGCTGCCCCGCCGCAAGGTCGGTCGTGCCGCCGATGCGTTCCGCGTTCGGGAGCCCGTCCGCGCCCGCCCGTACATGCAGCAGCTCGCTCGTCCCGCCCGACAGGTGCCACGCGAAGAATTCCCCGTCAAGCAGCCTCAGCTGCCCAGCCGACAGCGCCGCAGCCGCGAGATGCCCCTGCTGGTGCGAACAGGGAAAAAGCGGCACGCCCAAAAGCTGTGCCGCCGTGCGCGCAGCGTTTTCCCCGGCGAGGAAGCACGGCATATACGACCCCTCGACCGCCCGCGGCCGCGTGCTGACCCCGACCGCCCGCGGCTTGAGCCCTTCCGGCAGCCTGCCGACCTGCTCGTGCAGGTGCAGCGTGTGCTGGAAAAGCGCGTCCGACTGCCGCAGCCCGATCGCCCCCGCAGGCACGTCAAGCAGCCGCCCGCAGTTCTGGTATTCGCCGGTTTCCGGGTCGTAAGCCGCCGCCGACGTGCGGTAGTTGGATGTGTCGATGCCGAGGACCGGGTTATGCATCGGCGTTTCCGGCGGCAGGATCGTTTGCTTCGCCTGCTTCGCCCGGTGTGGCTTCTGCGGCGGCGTTGACTGCTGCCGTTTTGGAACGCTCTGCGCGCCCCAGCGAGCCCAGGATGCCGTTGACGAACTTCCCGGCCTCCTCCGAGTCGTAGGCTTTTGCAAGCTCGACCGCTTCATTGATCGCCGCGCCCGTCGGCACGTCGTGTACATAGTCCATTTCGTACAGCGCAAGCCGTAAGATAGCGCGCGAAATACGGGTGACGCGCTTCAGGCTCCACCCCTTGAGGTTGTCGGCGATCTGTTTGTCAAGCTCGTCCCGGTGCGCGGCGACGCCCTGCACCACCTGCACGATGTAGGCGGTCTGCTGGGCGCTCAGCTGCCCGGCGTAAAGCTCATTTTCCCCGGCGATGGATGCGCATTCCTCTTTGTCGAGCCGTTCCAGGATGCTTTCTTCGGTTTCTAATTCGTGGAAATCCATCTCATAGATCAAATGCAGTGCGATTTCCCTTGCTTTCGTTCTGCTCACGGTGTACCCCCTGTCAAGTCTGCTGGTTTCTTATCCATATTGTACAGGAAAAACAGGGCGATTGCAAGGGTGGACTCGCGGTATGGCTGGGTTTTCAGCAGGTTTTGGCGGTTTGCCCGATTTTTTTCCTGCGTCTTGCCGGTGATTATGGTATGCTGCAATAAAGCAAAACCGCGAAAGCCTTACGCAAACGCAAAACCTTCACGGTGGAAACGGGGGCCGGGCCGCTAACGGCCGCCCCTTCTTTTCTCTTTATACATGCAAACGGCCGAATGGACGATACAGAGCAGGACAAAAAGCCCGGTGAAATTGATCCAGATATCCCGGTAGGCGGTTTGCGCCAGCGGTTCCCGGAGCCCGCTGAACCAGACATACGCTAACGCGAGCAGCTGGGACGGCACATACGCGGCGGCATATCGGAAAAGCGGCGTCTTGACGGGCAGGCTGGTGCACAGATGAAATGCCGCAAAGCCGATAAAAAGGATGATGGCCCGGTCTAATTCGTGCCAATTGCCGCTGGGGTCCTCGTAAATGCCGTTACTGAGGTATAGGATGCTGTTGAGGCATGTGATTGCCGTATAGATGATGCAGTAAGCCGACGCCATGCCAGCCCATTTTTTTCTGTCCATGGTTCCTCCAATCCCGATGCTTCGCCCTGCCCGTTCCCGGCTGGGCGGCGGTCTGACAGGCTGATTATAGCACAGGCGCGCACCCGGTTTCAACCGGTTTGGGCAAAAACAAGAGGGTGGGCCCGCTCAAAAAAATAGTGCAAAAAGGTCTTGCAATCCGGTTGGGGAGGTGGTATAATAGCCGCAGTGCAGGCGCGGGATGCTGTGTGCCTGTGAAAAAAAGTAAGGGGTGGAAAGATGCGTTATTCTTCTTGCAGATAACGAAAAAGGCACAAAAAGCGTGACGATGACGGGAAAAGGCCGTCTGCTTTGCTGTGCCGCTGCAAGAAAGTGCGCTTCCTCTCTCCCATTTGAATAGGGGCAGTTTGCCTCCCGTGGGATATTCAGAGCCGCAGAATGCTTTCTTGCGGTTCTTTTTGATTGCACAGGAGGTGTTTTTTATGTCGCTGATTACGGTATCAGGCTTGACCTTTGCTTATGACGGCAGCTATGACAATGTTTTTGAGGATGTATCCTTTCAGTTTGACACCAGCTGGCGGCTGGGGCTGGTAGGGCGTAACGGGCGCGGCAAAACGACGCTGCTGCGGCTGCTGCGCGGTGGGCTTGCCCATGAGGGGAGCATTACGGCAGGGGTGCCGTTCCGGAGCTTTCCGGCGGAGGTGCGCGACCCGGGTGCGCCCGCCCGTGAAGCGGCGCTGGACGCGGCGGGGTCGTTTGAGGAATGGGAGCTTTCCCGTGAGCTGAGCCTGCTGGGGCTGACGGACGAGGTGCTTGCGCGTCCGTTTTGCACCCTTTCGGGCGGCGAGCAGACGCGGCTGCTGCTGGCGGCGCTGTTTCTGGGCGGGGGCGCGTTCCCGCTGATCGACGAGCCGACCAATCATCTGGACCGGGCGGGGCGCGAGCGGGTTGCGGCCTATCTGCGACGCAAGGACGGTTTTCTGCTGGTTTCGCATGACCGGGCGCTGCTGGACGCGTGTACCGATCATATTATCAGCTTAAACCGCGCGGGCATTGACGTGCAGCGCGGCAATTTCAGCGCGTGGCAGCGGGAGAAGGAGCGCCGGGACGCGGCGGAGCGGGCGGAAAACGAAAAGCTGCGCCGGGAGATCGGCAGGCTGGATGCTGCTGCGCGGCGGACTTCGGGCTGGTCGGACAAGGTTGAGCGGACGAAATACGGCTCGAAAAACAGCGGATTGCGCCCGGATCGTGGGTATATCGGGCACAAATCGGCGAAAATGATGCAGCGCGCGAAGGCGATCGAGCAGCGGCGGGAAAAAGCGGCGGCGGAGAAAACCAAGCTGCTGCATGACGTGGAGGATGTGGAGGCCCTCAAGCTGTGGCCGCTGCGGCACCCGAAGGAGGTGCTGGCGTGGGCGCAGGATTTGACGGTGGGCTACGGCGGCGAGCCGGTGCTGGACGGGCTGCGGTTCGAGGTACGCCGGGGGGAGCGCGTGGCGCTGGCGGGGCGCAGCGGCTGCGGCAAGACGACGCTGCTGCGGCTGCTTTGCGGCTGTCCGGTTCAGTATACGGGGACATTTCAGCTGGCGTCCGGCGTTACGCTGTCGGTTGTGCCGCAGGATACAAGCTTCCTGCGCGGGACGCTTGCGGCGTTCATTGAGGAACGTGGCGTAGAGGAAACGCTTTTCAAGGCGGTGCTGCGCAAATTCGGGTTTCCGCGCGAGCAGTTCGGCAAGTTGCTGGAGCATTACAGTGCGGGGCAGCGCAAGAAGGTGCTGTTGGCGGCGAGCTTGTGCGAGCGGGCGCATTTGTATGTGTGGGACGAGCCGCTGAATTATATGGACGTGTTTTCACGGATGCAGCTGGAAAGCCTGCTGCTTGAATTCCGGCCGACGCTGCTGTTCGTAGAGCACGATGCGGCTTTCTGCGCGAAGATTGCAACGTCGGTGCTGCCCCTGGACGGCTGACGGTGCTCCTTTCCCGGTGTGCCCCCCCCCCTGGTGCAGCGCCTCCTTCCCGAGGCGCTGCACCGGACCCCGGCCCTGCGCGGGCAGCGCCAGAGGGGCTCGCCCCTCTGGACTCCCTTTCACCGCTGCGGCGGGGATGGGGCTGTTGATCGTCGTTGCCGCCCTGTGATCCAGCCCGCCAGAACGGCGGCGGGCTGGATCGGCTTTTTGCGGTGCCGGAGGGTGTCTGCCCGGTTTTTTCACACTGAAAAAACCGGGCGGCTTCTTTTTTATCATAAGGGTTGTTTCTGATAAGATTTTGTGGGACGGCCAAGAAGGGCATGCTTCTGCCTGAATGTATATTTGCCTTGCCAAGCCCGCTGAAATGTGGTATGCTGGTCACAAAAGGAGGGTATTCCTATGAAATTTCAATTCAACCACAATAACATCAACGTCCGCGACCTTGACCGTTCCCTCGCGTTTTACCGCGACGCGCTCGGGCTGACTGAAGACCGGCGCAAGGAAGCCGAGGACGGCTCGTTCATCATCGTTTTCCTCAGCGACGGCGTTTCGGCGCACCGTCTCGAGCTGACCTGGCTACGCGACTGGGACCGCGATTACAACCTCGGCGATAATGAATTCCATCTCGCAATGCAGGTCGATGATATGGACGCAGCACACAAAAAGCATCAGAAAATGGGCTGTATCTGCTTTGAAAACGAGAAAATGGGCATTTATTTCATCAGCGACCCCGACAACTACTGGGTCGAGATCATTCCGGCACGCTAATCGGCGTGTTATAAAAAGGGGTGTTTTTAATGCGTGTGGAAGGGAAACGGTCCGCGCTTCTGGGACTGCTGGCCGTGCTGGCGCTGGCGTTCGGGGTTGCCCTGCGTGACCGTCCCAGCCCCGCCAGAGGGCTTGGCCAGTTGCTGGCGGGCGCAGAAAGGGTCTCCGGCGAAGCGGCCTGGACAGGCGCGCGGCTGACGCGGGCAGACGCGCGCCCGCTCTCGCAGGAGCAGGCCGCGCGGGTGCTGGAAGCCCTTGCCGCCGCGCACCCCGCCGAGGCGGACGGCGAGCTGCATCTTCTGCCCGCTGGCGTTGCCACGGTCACACTGGATGTCGGTGGGGAAACGGTCGTTGTGGAGGTTGGGGACGGCTGGACGGCGGCAATCTCCTACACGCTGGATGGCGCGGCACACCGTGCCAGCTGCGACAGCCAGCTTGCGCGCAGCTCCCTGCCTGACGTGCTGCGGGAGCTCTTTCCCGATGCGGAAATCGGCTGAAATGAAGCAAGGGAGGAAAATGCGATGGAATTACGGAAAAAACGCCTGGCCGCAGCCGCGCTGGCGCTCTTGTTAGCGGCAGCGGTGCTGTGGTTCGCTCTGCGCGATCGCCCTGTGCCTGACACGGGCCTGGTCACGCTGCTCCGGGGCGCGGAAACTGCGTCTGGGAAAATCCTCAGCCTGGATGATTATGAACTCAGCTGGCAGCAGGCCGGGAGCATTTTGGAAGCGGTAGCGTCCAGTAGCCCGGTAGAGGCGCACTTAAAGGAAGCGCCCTTCGGACAAGGTACGATCCGTCTGGACGTGGACGGAAAACGCGTCGATATCGAGGTGCTGAACGACTGGACGGCGTATGTCGCCTATTCGCCCGGGGACGGCTATGAACACCGCGCGCTCTGCGGCGGCGAACTGTGCGAGGAGACGTTCAAGGGGATTTTTCACAGGGCCGACCCTGCGCGGTATCCGGTGGACGTGATTTACAAAGCCCGTCATCAAAATGCGCTGTAAGACGGGGTTTCGGTTGCATAACATACCAGAGAAGCAAAAAAACGGTGAAGGAAACTTCACCGTTTTTTTGCGCGTATTTGGCTGTACAGCCCAGGCTGGGGGTTACTTTTCTGTGTGCTCGGAGGAGGTTGTTCCTGCCGCGCCGGGTTTGCCGTCCCCGGCAGGCTTGTCGGGCTGGGTGCTCTCCGTGGTCTGGACTGCCGTCCCGGTTTGGTTTACCTCGAACGACGCAGCCGGGCTTTCCTCTGCCTGCACCGTCTCTTCGGATGGCTGTTTGTCCGGTGTGGGCAGCATCTGAGTTTTGTCCGGTGTGTCTTGTACTTCGGCTTCGGCTGTCTGTATCTCGTCCGGTGTGTCTTGCCCTTCGGCTTCGGCTGTCTGTACCGCGTCCGGTGTGTCTTGCCCTTCGGCTTCAGCTGTCTGTATCTCGTCCGCTGTGCCTTGCGCTTCGGCTTCAGCTGTCTGTACCGCGTCCGTTGTGTTTTGCACTTCGGCTGTCTGTACTGCGTCTGCTGTGTTTTGAATTCCGGATGCCGATGTCTGTGCTACAACAGCGGCGGCTGTTTCTACCGTCTGCATTTGGGTTGCTGAGGGGTGCGCTGCGGGCGCTTCTGCTGCGTTGTACACAGGCTGCACGATCGGCGAGGGGGAAACCGTGACGATTTCAGAAAGCGGGGCGTCGTCCTTTGGGTCGGGGCTGTCGTGAAGGGTCGGGAAGCTGATCTGGACTTTGAACAGGTCGCCGTCGATTACCAGCTCGAAGGCGCCGCCCATCAGTTCGGTCAGGCTCTGCGCGATGGACAGGCCGAGCCCGCTGCCCTCGGTGGACCGCGACTGGTCGCCCCGCACAAAGCGTTCCATCAGTTCATCCGCGGCGATGTTCAGCCGTTCGCGCGACACGTTCTTGACCGCGACTGCCGTGACGCTCGCGTCGCTGCGCAGGTCGAAATAAACCCGTGTCTGTGGCATGGCGTATTTGACGATGTTTGCCATCAGGTTGTCGAACACCCGCCACAGGAGCCGCCCGTCAGCGAAGATCATCGCGTCGTGCGCGGGCAGGGTAATGATCGGCTCCAGCCCTGCCGCCATCAGCTTTTCGGCATATTCGCCGGTCACCTGCCGCAGCAGCTCGCCAACGCTGGTGGGCGCGGCGTTGACCGTAATATTGCCGGTTGACGCTTTGGACGCTTCCAGCAAATCTTCCAGCAGCTTTTTCAGCCGCCCCGACTGCCGGTCGAGCACGTCAAGGTATTCCTGCGCCTTTTCGCCCTCGATGGGCTCTTTTTTCAGCAGCCCGACGTAATTGATGATCGAGGTCAGCGGCGTTTTGATATCGTGGCTGACATTGGTCAGCAGTTCGGTGCGCATACGCTCGCTTTTGATGCGCTCTTCGACTGCCTGCACCCGCTCCTCGACTGCCGTGTCGATACCGTCGCGGATGGCGTTCAGCGCTTCTGCGTGCGCCTTGAATTCCCATTTCATGACTTCGGCGGGCAGGCGGTACTCAAGGTCGCCCGCCGCGATGCGCTTGGCGCCCTCGTGCAGCCAGAGCATCTGTTTGAGTACGTTCATGTAGCACCACAGCATCGCAAGGTCAAATCCGAACATCAGCAGGGCTGCCCAAAAGCCGTCATAGCTGTCGATCACAAGGACGAGAAGGAAAATATTGATGAGCGCGATTGCCATGAGCAGCATGATCCCTTTCCAGACCAGCGGCAGCGTTTGGAACAGGCTTTCAACTGCGCTGAACAGCCGCCCACACTGGCGGGTGAACCATTCCCAGGCCGAGCCTGCTGCGCCGCTGACCGCGTCCGCGGCCTTCTGTGCGCCCTTGCCCATCTTATCCATCGTTTCGGCGCGCTGCTTTTGCTTTTCGGCCTGCTCCTCGGGGGTGAGCCCCCGCTTTTCGCGGGCCGGGAAGCGCCCGGCAACCTTGCCCGCGCCGCCGGACAGCAGCCGCCAGCACCAAGCGCAGACGCGCCAGACCAGAGTATTACGAAGAAGGGTATGGCTTTTCCAGCGTACGGCGACGGACGCGGTCAGGATGATAGACAGCAGCGCGTAGCTGACGATCACGCTGGCCAGGATTAGTGCGCAGTTTTCGTCTATGTGAAATAGGTCAACCGGGCTGGCGAACACGCCTTGGACGAGTATTACAGACACTGCGGCGAACACGCTGCCCCAAAGGCAGAGGAACAGGTCGAGGGGGATGCGGTCGATAAAGCGCAGGGTGATGACCTCGTGGTCGGTGTTCGGGCGGTGGCCCGCTGCGCACATCAGCCAGACCCAGCACAGCAGCGCCAGCAGCCCGCCCCCGATCGCCAGCAGCGTCGCCGGAAACACAATGTCCCGCAGTGCAAGGTAGTTGTGATATTCTTCCAGGAATGCGTCGTATACAGGGAGCCCGGTTTGCAGGTAATAATAGACGTTGATGACGGCGGGGTGGTTGGTCGGCTCGTCCTCAGAGGAGACCGAGCCGACGGGTTCACCAGTATAGGGGCCGGTCTGGTAATACAATGTGCCGGAACCGGCATCGAAAAGGATGGCGTCACCGTCTTCGTCGTAAAAGATGTGGGAACCGTTCTCGCCGTACAGGGCGAGGCTGTTGCCTTCATCGTACAGCATGAGGTGACCGTCTTCGTCGCACAACAGGACGCGTCTGCCGTCTTCGTCGTACAGGATGCGGCGGCTGTCTTTCTCGGAAGCGGTATCGGCTTCCGCCTGCGTTTCGGGCAGCGTCTGGCTGTCAATCCCCAGGAAGGCCCTGATGGGCCCGCCGGTGACATCGTCGATATGGTGCGTGTCGGTCCTGGACAGCACGAAGCTGTCGTCAAGGAAGTAATCGCCGCCCAGCCCGAGCAGGTCGCCCAGGAGGAGGGTACGGCCGGTTTCCGGGTTTTCCAGGACGACGCGCAGGTTGGTGTTTTCCGGCGCGAAGCGGGTGCGCATCTGGGTGAGCCAGTCGCGGCTGCTGATGGTCTCGGTTTGGGCGGCGCTGGCATAATATTCGATGATTTCGTCTACGTCCCACATGTATTGGGTGATGGTGCGGTAGGCGGCGGTCGTATGCACATACTGCTCGGTGTCCGGCTTTTCAGTGCGGCCCTCATCGTAAAGCCCCGCGTCGCCGCAGAACACGACGCCGACCAGCCCTGCCATTGCGCCGGACAGGAATACGGTCAGCAGCAGCAGCGCAAGGAATTTGACAGGCAGGCTATATTGCCATTTTGTTTTCATTTCTGTTCTCCTTTCTCAAACTTGTAGCCCTGCCCCCAAACAACTTTGACATAGCGGGGTTCGGCGGGGTTGATTTCGATTTTCTCGCGCAGATGGCGGATGTGGACGGCGACGGTGGAATCGCTGCCGGAGGAGCTTTCGTGCCAGACCGACTCATAGATTGCCGCCGAGGAATGCACCCGCCCCGCGTTTTTCATCAGCAGATGCAGGATGCTGTACTCGATGGGGGTCAGGGAAACCGGCTCGCCGTCAACCGTGACCGTTTTGCTTTCGTCGTCGAGCGACACGCCGCCGATGGTCAGTTGGTGCTGCGCCGGGGGCATGCTGCCCAGCATGGTGTAGCGGCGCAGCTGGCTTTTCACCCGCGCGACAACCTCCATCGGGCTGAAGGGCTTGGTAACATAATCATCCGCGCCAATCGTCAGCCCGAGTACTTTGTCGGTGTCCTCGCTTTTCGCGGTGAGCAGGATCACCGGGATGTTGTGGGTCTCGCGCAGGCGGACGGTCGCCGAAATGCCGTCGAGCACCGGCATCATGATGTCCATCAGCACCAGGTGGATGGTCTCGCGGCGCAGTATGTCGATTGCTTCCTGCCCGGTGTAGGCCGGGAAGATGCGGTAGCCCTCGGCGGATAAGTAAATACGCAGCGCTTCCACGATGTCGCGGTCGTCATCGCAAATTAAAATATTGTATTCCATGATGTTCCCCCTCACATGTGGTTCCTGTATTTATTGTAAATGAAAATTTCTTAAAATCAAAGATGGAAAACCATTAAGATTTCCTTAAGATTCGCTTAATATCCGTTAAGACTCACTCCCCCTCGTCCCGCCCGCAGGCGGAATGAAGTTTTTACTCGATTTTTTTACAAAAAAATCGCGGGGGTCCAGGGGGCGGAGCCCCTGGCGCTGCCCGCGCAGGGCTGGTAGGCAGGCGCAAAAAAGAGGGGCCCGAGGGTCCCTCAAAAGAGCAGAAAAAAGTGGTGCGCTCACTCGACCACAAACTCTGCGGCGACATATTCTGATTCCCAGCCCCCCGATTTTTCCCGGAGCAGTTCCTTTACCAGCCGGTACTCGCCGGAGGTCAGCCTGCCGTAGCTGTCAGAGAAGGAGCAGACCTCCTCGCGGGTGCTGTGCGGGGCGAGCAGGTAACTCAGCGTGTCGAACGCGACCGCACGGAGCGAACGGATTTCATGCCATTCGCCGCCTTCCTTTTTTTCAAGCCAATATTCCTGGCCGAACTGCCATTCGCGGTCGGTCTTGTTTTCCAAGCAAAGGATCGTGCCGGTCGGGGAGGCCGAACCGGCTTCAATATGCATCGCGAGCCCCTCGGCCTCGTTGACGGCGGAAAACGGGGAGACCCCGCCGGTCGTCCACGGATGGAACGACCATACCGCGCCGCCGCCGACAAGCAGCGCAGCCGCTAAAAAACCCGCGATTTCGCGAACAATTGCTGTCATGATATCCAACTCCCTATGATTGCCGTATGCTTTTCCGAATAGGTCTATTATAGCCGCGCGGACAGCAAATAGCAAGATTTCTTTTGCATATTTCACAATTTATTCAGAATTTTTTTGTAAAATGCACACAAAAAACCGGCACCGGCAAATCTAACAAACCGGTGCTGGCAGGATGGATTTTTTTCGGTTAATCCGCGAAGAGAGGGGTGGAGAGATAGCGGTCGCCAGTATCCGGGAGCAGCACGACAATCACCTTGCCCGCATTCTCAGGGCGGCGTGCAAGCTCAGCCGCGGCCCAGAGGGCTGCGCCCGAAGAAATGCCGGTCAAGATACCGTCCGAACGCCCGAGCGCGCGGCCCGCAGCGAATGCGTCCTCGTTCAAGACCGGGATGACCTCGTCGTAAATAGAGGTGTCGAGCACCTCCGGCACGAAGTTGGCGCCGATGCCCTGGATTTTGTGCTGCCCGGCCTTGCCGCCCGAGAGGAGCGGCGAGGAAGCCGGCTCGACCGCGATGACCTTGACCGCCGGATTTTTTCCCTTGAGGTACTGCCCAACGCCGGTGAGCGTGCCGCCTGTGCCAACGCCCGCGACAAAAATATCGACGCTGCCGTCGGTGTCGTCCCAGATTTCAGGGCCCGTGGTTGCGCGGTGCATCGCCGGATTGGCAGGGTTTGTGAACTGGCCGGGGATGAAGCTGCCGGGGAGCTCTGCGGCGAGCTCGTCAGCCTTTTCGACCGCGCCCTTCATGCCGCGCGAGCCGTCGGTCAGCACCAGCTCCGCGCCATAAGCTTTCAGAAGGTTGCGCCGCTCGATGCTCATGGTCTCCGGCATGGTCAGGATAAGCCGGTAGCCGCGTGCGGCCGCAACCGACGCAAGCCCGATGCCCGTATTGCCGGAGGTCGGCTCGATGATGACCGAGCCCGGGGTGAGTTTGCCGCTTTTCTCCGCGTCGTCGATCATGGCGAGCGCGATGCGGTCTTTCACCGAGCCCGCCGGGTTAAAGTATTCCAGCTTGGCAAGAATGGTTGCCTTCAGGTTGTTTTTGCGTTCATAGCCCGTCAGTTCAAGAAGCGGCGTGCGGCCGATCAACTCGGAGGCGGAACGGTAAATTTTTGACATTGGAAAAACGCTTCCTTTCTATCAAAATATAAATTATATAAATTTTTATTAAATTGAGATGGATTAAAATTCCGGAACCTGGGACGGCTTGCCGCAGCGTATGGCATAAGCCGACCAGCCCGCTGTCCGGATGGCGGGCTGGTCAACGGGCGGAAGCGGTTTGCGGGAACCCAAAGCCCCCGTCCCGCCCGCAGGCGGGGAAGGGATTCCAAAGGGGCGAGCCCCTTTGGCGCTGTCCGCGTAGGACCGCTCGCCGCGTAGGCGCGGAACCGTTCGCAGAGCAGGAGCGGGGCCACGGCTCAGGAGAGAGCGGCGAACGCCGACGAAAGGTCGGAGAGAAGGTCGTCAATGTGCTCTACGCCGATGGAAAGCCGGATTGTGTTCGGTTTGATCCCTGATGCTGCAAGCTCAGCTTGGTTCATCTGCGAATGGGTCGTCGTCGCAGGATGGATGACAAGGCTTTTTACATCCGCGACGTTGGCGAGAAGCGAGAAAATCTGCAAGCTGTCAATAAACCTGTGCGCTTCCGCCGTGCCGCCTTTGATCTCAAATGTGAAGATCGACGCACCGCCGTTCGGGAAATACCGCTCATACAACGCATGGTCGGGATGCCCCGGCAGCGATGGATGGTTCACATGCTCCACCAGCGGGTGGCCGTTCAGAAATTCTACGACCTTTTTTGTGTTTTCCGCATGCCGCTCCAGCCGCAACGAGAGCGTTTCAACCCCCTGCAGCAACAGGAATGCATTGAACGGCGAGATTGCAGCGCCCATGTCGCGCAGCAGGATTGCCCGCACGTACGTCACAAATGCAGCCGGGCCTGCCGCCTGCACAAAGCTGACCCCGTGGTAGCTTGGGTTGGCCTCCGCGATGGGCGCATATTTGCCGGATGCGGCCCAGTCAAATTTGCCGCTGTCAACAATTATGCCGCCCAGCGTCGTACCGTGCCCCCCGAGGAACTTGGTCGCCGAATGGACGACAATGTCCGCGCCGTGCTCAATCGGCCGGATCAGGTAGGGCGTGCCGAAGGTGTTGTCGATCACCAGCGGGACGCCGTGCCGGTGGGCGAGCGCCGCGAGCGCGTCAATGTCGGGGATATCGCTGTTTGGGTTGCCGAGCGTCTCAATATATATCGCGCGCGTTTCAGGCCGGATCGCCGCTTCGGTTTCGGAAAGGTCGTGGATATTGACAAACGAAGCCGTAATACCAAACTGCGGCAGGGTGTGCGCCAGCAGGTTGTAGCTGCCGCCGTAGATGGTTTTCTGTGCAACGATGTGCCCGCCCGCCTGCGCGAGCGCCTGCAAGGTATAGGTAACCGCCGCCGCGCCGGATGCGAGGGCAAGCGCGGCGGTGCCGCCTTCGAGCGCTGCAACGCGCTTTTCGAGCACGTCCTGGGTCGAATTGGTCAGCCGCCCGTAAATATTGCCTGCGTCGGAGAGGTCAAAGCGGGCGGCGGCATGCGCCGAATTATGAAAGACGTAAGAGGTGGTTTGATAAATGGGGACTGCGCGGGCGTCGGTTGCGGGGTCGGGCTGTTCCTGCCCGACGTGCAGCTGCAAGGTTTCAAAATGTAAATTTTTCATGACAAACAGACTCCTTTAATAATTAGTGTGATAGGGAATGGTACAGATTAAGGCATTCTGTCACATTCGACCATTACGCCAACCAATTCGGAGCAGCAGCTGAAATAGATTTTGCATGGCAATGCATCTCCTGAATTCCTATTTGTTTTCTATGATATCGTTGTATAAAGTATACTCTTGTTTTCCTAGAAAGTCAATAGGAATTTATAAAAATTTTCCGGGGGTGAGTTCAGATGGAGTAATCGCCGCCCATTTTCAGGCGGTGGCGCTGGATGAGGTCGTCGAGGGAGACGCTGTCCACGTAATCGTTGATCACTCTGTGCAGGCCTTTCCAGAAATCGAAGGTTGGGCATTCGGCCTGACGGGGGCAGCGGGTGGTGTCGTCGGTGAGGCAGGAGATTGGGGCGAGGTCGCCTTCGGTGATGCGGAGGATTTCGCCGACGGAGTAATTTTCGGGGTGGCGGGAGAGGCGGTAGCCGCCTTGGGCGCCGCGGACGGAGCGGAGGAAACCGGCGCGGGAGAGCTGGGTAACGATTTGTTCGAGGTATTTGACGGAGATGCCCTGCCGTTCAGAGATATCGCGCAGGGGGATATAGTCACCGCTGTCGTGCTCTGCGAGGTCGATCATGAGGCGGAGGGCGTAACGGCCTTTGGTAGAGACTTTCATATCGAAACCTCCTCTTTTTCGTTCTATGAGAATATGATACCACAAGAACGGGAAAAACACAAGCGCCAACGCAAAAAAAACGGCTGTGCGGCGGGCGGCGGGGCGTTGCCCCTGCACCCCACGCCTGCGCGGCGAGCGGCAGGGCTCTGCCCTGCACCCGGCGGGGCGTTGCCCCTGCACCCCACGCCTGCGCGGCGAGCGGCGGGGCGTTGCCCCTGCACCCCACGCCTGCGCGGCGGGCGGCAGGGCTCTGCCCTGCACCCGCTGGGGCTTTCGCCCCAGACCCCGAGATGCTTACGCATCTCTTGTCGCCTGCGGGCGGGACGGGGGATGGGGTATCTGCCTATCCTTTCTGCTCAGCGGCCAGCCCGCCAGAACGGCGGCGGGCTGGCCAGGATGGGTTTTTGGATGGGGGGGCTCTGTGACTGCTCTATCGCACGAAAAGTCGCTAGCATTATGACACCAGCGACTTTTCTTTGCTCACGTCAGGTCTTTGTGTGGATCGTTCGTTCGGCGCTTGGTTTGGCTGAGAGCGGTTTTGGATTGGAGTGCGGAATTATTTAAATGCGCGGCTCGTTGGGATATGGTTGGGCGTTGTGCAAAAAAATGTCGTTTTTGTAGCCTTTCACAAACCGTGCTGACAAAAAAGAAAAAATTTCACAATCTTCCCCTCGAAATTCCGCGCTGACTGTGGTATGATAGAAAAGCTAGGCGCCGCTCCATGTGGTCGGCTAAGATTGATTTTTGAAGGAAGGGGGACCGCATATGCGTTCCGCTGCCCATTATCTGAAAAATACAGATTTATATCTGCTGCTGCTGGCTGTCATGTGCTCGTGCTTTAGTCTGGTATTGGTATATTCGACCACCTTTAGCACGGGCTCGCTTGCCCGCTTTAAAGTGCAGCTTGGCGCAATCCTTCTTGGGATTGTTTGTTTCATTTTTGTATCGATCGTCGACCTCGAGGCGATGGCGCGCTATTGGGTCTGGTTTTATGTGCTCAATATCGGGCTGCAGCTGCTGTTGCTGACCCCTTTGGGCTTCTCCCAGGGCGGCAACCATAGCTGGCTCCGCTATGAGGGGATTGGCGTGCAGCCCGCAGAGGTTGGTAAGGTGATTTTTATTTGTACCTTTGCCGCCCATGTTTCCCATTCGTTTGACACCCTTAATCATTGGAAAACGCTAATTCCTTTGGGCATTCACGTCGCGATTATGGTCGGACTGATTATCTTTACCTCCGACGACGTGGGCATGACCCTCGCGTATGTTGCCATCGCTATGGTGATGATGTTTGCCGCGGGTCTGTCGCTCAAATGGTTCGCAGGCGGGCTTGTGCTGGCGGTTGCATCCGTCCCGTTTGTTTGGAAAATGCTTGGGAAATTCCAGATTACCCGTATTTTGGTCATTTTTGATCCCTCTATCAGTGAGGAAATCTACTGGCAGACCCAGCAGAGCAAAATTGCCCTTGGCGCAGGCGAGCTCACGGGGCGCGGCTTCCTTCAGGGCAGCCAGGTCCAGTACAGCGTCCTCCCCGAAAAATCAACCGACTTTATTTTTGCCTCTGCGGGTGAGGAATTTGGTTTCGTTGGCTGCGTGCTCATCCTCGCCCTGCTTTGCCTGCTGATCCTTCGACTGTTCTATGTCAGCTATACCGGCGCGACTACGTTTTCAACCCTGGTAGCCGCTGGGATTGCCGGGATGTTCCTTTTTCAGACGTTTGAAAACATTTTTATGTGTCTGGGGCTCTTCCCTGTGGTTGGCCTGACGCTGCCGCTGTTCAGTTATGGCGGTTCGTCTGTCGTGACGATGTATATCGCGCTTGGGCTCGCCGCTGGCGTGCGGATGCGCGAAAAACCCAGCTGGCTCCAGCGGTAGCCCAAGAATCGTTTGAGCGGTGAATCGGGGAGGCGCTCCAAATGGGGTTTTGCACTGCCGCCAACCGCAGCTGCGGGCATTCCGAGAAGCCGGCAGCAGCACTTTTGAGCCGCGTTTTGAGCGCGCCAGCGCGCTGGAAATCCTGGTGAGAAGCCGTGTTTTTTGGCAAACTGTGTAAAGATTACAAAACTGCTAAATTTTGTCGGGAAATTGTCATTTTTCTGTTATCAAAATCCTATTGTATTTTTAGGGAAATTAGAATACAATAAAAGGTAGAGTAAACCACATTCTCAGAAAAGAGGGTTATGTGATATGAACGAAGATAGACGGGATGCGCTCAGCGTAGATGACATCCTGAATGAATACCATGCGGCGGATGCTGCATATGCGCGCCGGGCTACCCCGCCCGAGCCTGCCGCAGCGCCGGTACGTGCCGCCCGTCCGCAGCCTGCAATGGCGCAGGCTCCGCAGCAGGCCACCCCGCTGGGCGCAGTGCAGGCTGCTTCGCAGCCGCGGTCTTCGGCGAAGAAGACTCCGTCCCAAACGGCGAAAAAACCTGCATCTAAGAAGCCGGTACATAAAAAGCGCGATTACTATGATGATTATGACGAAGAGCCGCGCAGGCGCGGCGGCGGCGCGCTGATTGCGGTGATGCTGCTGTTTCTGCTGGCGGTCGGTGGGACGTGTGCGTTCGGCGCTTACGCGTTCCTGTGCAAGACGGTATTCCCCGGCGTAAAGGTCGGTGGGGTCGAGGTCGGCGGGATGAGCGTGAATGAGGCCGCGAACCTGATTTCGAGCAGCTTTGACGAGCAGGGGACAGGCGAACTGACCCTGCAAATGGATGAATACACCTTTAACCTGCCGGTGAGCGAGGTTGTAGGGGGCGTAGATGCGAACGAGTCGGCGCGCGCGGCGTTCCGGTTTGGGCGCGAGGGCGGACCGATAGAACGCGCGATGGATATCGTGAAGGCGCGGATTACCGGCGCAGACGTTGAGCTGACGATGGACGTCGATAAGAAGAAGCTGACCGAATGGCTCGACGGGATTGCCGGGGAGTCGTTTGACGGCCCGGTGCAGCCGAGCTATGAGGTTGTGGAAGATCAGCTGATTGTGAATCTGGGTGCGCCCGGGGTGAATTTTGCCGACCGGGCCGGAGTGGAAAGCAAGCTGCTGGAAAAGCTCCGGATTATGGATTTGGAACCGCTGAGCGTGGAAGCTACCATTCAGGATCAGGAAGCAATTGATCTCGCAGAGGTGCAGAAGGCGATCGAATGCGAGCCGAAGAGCGCAACGCTTGACCCGGCGGACGGTGTGACCGTGGTTCCGGGCACTGACGGCATTAAGATGGACCTTGAGGAAGCGAAATCGATTATCGGGGATGCGACGACAGGTGAGTTTTCCATCCCGCTGGAGCTGACCGAGGCGGAGATTGACGCGGAAACGCTGCAATCGCTGCTGTTCCGTGACACATTGGCGGCAACGGAAACCAAGCTGAACCCGAATGAAAAATCACGTACCAATAACGTAGAGCTTGCGTGCAACTATATTAACGGCACGATTTTGAATCCCGGCGACGAGTTCTCTTATAATAAGGTAGTCGGTGAGCGCACAGTGGCGCGCGGCTTCCGGGAGGCTGGCGTATTTGTCTCTGGGCGGCTGGAGGAAGGCATGGGCGGCGGCGTCTGCCAGCCTTCGTCAACGCTGTATATGGCAGTGCTCCGCGCGGACCTCAAGGTTACGGAGCGCAGCAACCACGGTATGACGGTTTCGTACACGCCGCTGGGCGAGGATGCAACGGTTTCGTGGGGAACGCTTGATTTCCGGTTTGTGAACGATACCGAGTACCCGGTCAAAATCCTTGCAAGCCGGGAAGGGTCTTACTGCAAGATGAAGATCCTGGGGACGAACCTGACCGGGAAAAAGGTCGAAATCAAAACGAACACACTGTCCAAAACGTCGTGGACGACGGTGCGGCAGCTGGATACCTCGCTGAAGCCGGGCACCGAGCGGGTTGACCAGTCGGGTTCGAACGGATACCGTACCGAGACCTTTAAGGTTATCACGGAGAACGGGCAGACAACGACGGTCAAGGCGAACGATTCCAATTACCGTAAGCGTGATAAGCTGGTGCTGTATAATGACAGCTCGCAGGCAGCGGGCACGGATGAATCGGTTCTGCCGACAGACCCGACGAAACCGGCTGATCAGACGACAACGCCGGGTGATACGACCACCACGACGCCTCCGGCAACGCCTGTGGAGCCGGTGACCCCGACCGAGCCGGTGACACCTGCGCCGCAGCCGACAACGCCGGTTGAGTACGACCCAGAAACCCCGATGTTTGGGCCGGGCCAGCCGATTGTGTAACACAAAACTTAAATGCCCTTCGACCGTTATCAAGATCGGCCGAAGGGCATTTTTGTGGAAAGCAATGAAGAACAGCATCCACATAAAAGATATAGAACGCTGTACGAGGAATTCCCGAGAGATGCGCTATGCCCGCAGTGGTGTTTGAAAATTGCCGCATGGAGTGGGAAGGGCTGCGGGAAAAACCTGACGTGAGCAAAGAAAAGTCGCTGGTGTCATAATGCCAGCGACTTTTCGTGCGATAGAGCAGGAACAGAGTACCACCTATCCAGAAACCCACTCCGGCCAGCCCGCCGCCCTTCTGGCGGGCTGGCCACTGCGCGGAAAGGGAGGTCAACAGCCTAAATCCCTCGTCCCGCCCGCAGGCGATAAGAGATGCGTGAGCATCTCAGGGTCTGGGGCGAAAGCCCCAGCGGGTGCAGGGCAGAGCCCTGCCGCCCGCCGCGCAGGCGTGGGGTGCAGGGGCAAAGCCCCGCCGCTCGCCGCGCAGGCGTGGGGTGCAGGGGCAAAGCCCCGCCGCCCGCCGCGTAGGCGTGGGGTGCAGGGGCAAAGCCCCGCCGCCCGCCGCGCAGGCGTGGGGTGCAGGGGCAAAGCCCCGCCGCCCGCCGCGCAGGCGTGGGGTGCAGGGGCAGAGCCCCGCCGCCCGCCGCGCAGGCGTGGGGTGCAGGGGCAAAGCCCCGCCGCCCGCCGCGTAGGCGTGGGGTGCAGGGGCAAAGCCCCGCCGCTCGCCGCGTAGGCGTGGGGTGCAGGGGCAAAGCCCCGCCGCCCGCCGCGCAGGCGTGGGGTGCAGGGCAGAGTCGCGAGGTTAACAGAGTTCGTCTTCAAAGAGGTTGGTGCTGTGACGTAAGTGCTCCGCGATTGCGCATAAAAATGCCGCGTTGCTTGGCCGGGAAGAACGCGCCGTGGCATCCCCGAAATACTGGGTCAGCACCGTTTCGTCTGCCCGCGCCCACGTCCGCCCGATCACATACCGGATATTCCGCTCAACACAGTTCGTCGATTGCCCCGTCGCATGCGCCAGATACGGATACAGCTCCTTCGTGATGCGCCCCCGCGCATTCCGGTTGCAGCACAGCCACTCTACCGCCGTGCAGCAGTCATAATAGCCGCTGATCGGCGACATGCCCAACTCCATCAGTATTTTTGAGATCCGCGCACGGATTTCCAGCTTCCGCTCACCGATCCCTTTCCGCGATATGTTTTGCCACTCCTCTATCTTGCGAAGCAGCAAATTGATATCAACCGGTTTCATCATGCAGCACGCAACGCCCAACCGCAAATATTCCTGCATCAGCTCCTGCGTGTAAAATGCCGAGAAAATAAATACGCCCGGACGGATGCCCTGCGCAATCAGCCGCTCCAGAAATGTTACGCCGTCCCCGTTCGGCACGAGTGGATTCAAAAGCATCAAATCAGCCGATTTCGCAAACACATAAGCCGCATCCAGCCGGTCCGCCTGATATACCTGCTCGATCTTGCTGCTCGCCCGCAACGCTTTTACCAACGGATCCCGGCTCGTCGGATCAGCGTCGACTACCAATACAGTTAGCTTCATTCCCTTTTTCTCCTTGTAGTAAAAATTTTTGCCTTCCCCCTGCACCCCGAATGCACCTTGCGCCACGCCCCGCACAAGGATGTGTCGATTTTTGACAGTTTATCCCTATGCCCACAATATCATGAAATCCGAAATTATGCAAGGGGAATGGTTCGGCAATTTTCGACAAGTTTGCCAAAAATAAATTTCTATCGCCTGTAAATTGCGATATTTTATCAATTTCTTATCTGTTCAAAACTTTTTGGATGCGTAATTTGTAAAACAAATTTGCGGGGACTGCCGCTTTTTATGCAGGGGCCCCATAAAAAACAGAAACTTAACGGCGTCCATGCGGCGTATGAAATAAATTCCCTGATTTGAAGTAGGATTTGCCGCCCAAGCTCCGGGATTGTCGAAAATTGTATGCGCCGTGCCCGGCAATACCAGCCGGCTGTTTTTTCGGCAGGTCCTGTCATTTCTTGTTGTAAAAAGCCGGACGATATACTATAATAAATATACTGCTTCCGCTGCACAACAGGCTCAGGCAGAAACGCAAAAGGGGTGGAAATTATGGTCGCAGTCGTTCACGCAGCCGGCCTCTCCGGAATCGACGGATACATCGTCACAGTCGAAGGGATGCTCTCCGGGGGCCTGCCGCGCATGGATATCGTCGGGCTGCCCGATAAGGCCGTCTCGGAATCGTCCGAACGCGTGCGCGGCGCGCTGAAACAGCTGGGATATGACTGGCCAGTCTCCCGGCTGACCGTCAACCTCGCGCCCGCCGACACCCGCAAGGAAGGCCCCGTCTATGACCTTTCCATCGCGCTTGCGATCCTCGCGGTCTCCGGGCAGATGAACATGCCGCCCGAAAAAGCCGTCTTCCTCGGCGAGCTTTCGCTGACCGGCGAAATCCGCCCGGTTTGCGGGGCGCTTTCGATGGCGCTGGCCGCGCGCGACGCAGGCTTCGACACGATCTTCCTCCCCGCCGAAAACGCCGCCGAAGCCGCCTATGCCCAGGGCGTGACCGTCTACCCGGTTTCCCGGCTCAGCGAGCTGCTCGCATTCTTTGACGGCCGCACCCAGCTGACGCCCTGCCCGCCCCCCGCGCCGCCGCAGCCGATGGAAGGAACGCTCGACTTTGCCCACGTCGTCGGGCAGAGCACGGTCAAACGCGCCCTCCTCGTCGCGGCGGCGGGCGGGCACAATCTGCTCCTGTCCGGTTCGCCCGGCTCGGGCAAATCCATGATGATCAAACGCCTGCCGACCATCCTGCCGCCGTTGGCCGACAGCGAACGGCTGGAGGTGATCCGCATCTGGTCGACGGTCGGGCTGGGCGCGCAGGCTGCACGCATGGGCGGAAGGCCCTTCCGCTCGCCCCACCACAACACCTCCGCATCGGCGGTCGTCGGCGGCGGCATGAGCGGGCGCGCCCCGCGCCCCGGCGAAAGCTCGCTGGCGCACCGCGGCGTGCTGTTCCTGGACGAGTTCCCGGAGTTCCATCGCGATGTGCTCGAAGCGCTGCGCCAGCCTTTAGAGGACGGCGTGGTCACGATCTCCCGCGCAGGCGGGCGCGTCACGTATCCCGCCGCGTTCCAGCTTGCCGCCGCAATGAACCCCTGCCGCTGCGGTTGGTACGGCACCGACCGGTGTACCTGTAAGCCCGGGCAGGTGCAGCAGTACCTGCGGCGCCTGTCCGGCCCGCTGATGGACCGCATCGACATCCAGGTCGCCGTGGAGCCAGTGAGCTATGAAGCGCTCGCGGGGCGGCGGTCGGCACAGGAGGAGTCGTCGGCGTCCATGCGGGCGAAGGTCGTCGCCGCCCGTGAGCGCCAGCTTGCCCGCCTGCCGGAAGGCGTTTCGTGCAACGCAGCGATCCCGCCGTCGATGATCGCGGAGCTGTGCCCGCTGGACGCAGCCGGGGACCGGATGCTGGCTGCTGCCTTTACACGTATGGGCCTTACGGCGCGGGCGCATGACCGGATCCTGCGGGTCGCGCGCACGATTGCCGATCTGGACGGCAGCGACGGCATCGCCCCCGCCCATCTCGCCGAAGCGCTGCAATACCGCATTGTAGACCGCACGGCAGGGGCGTAAACAGTGGAAAACCTGTAAAGTGTACATGCTTTACAGAGAACGAAATCGCTGTGGACAACTCTGTGGACAGTGTGTATAAGTTGTGATTTCGCGGGGTTTATCCCCAAATTTTCACGGAAGGTTACAGGGAAAGTAACTATTCTGTAACCGCCCTGTAATCTGACGAAACCATTTTGTAACTTTGAGGGGTTTTTTATGAAAGTTATCCACAGGCTGGTGCCCAGTTTATGCACAGCCCTTGTGTTTTTTATCCACAGCCCTGCACAGGCGCTTGCAAACGTCGACAGCTGGGCGCAGGATGGGGTGGAGGCCGCGCGCGGCGCGGGGCTTGAGCCCGCCGTCCTCGCCGGTGCGGAGGCAGCCGCGCCGATCACCCGCGCCGAGTTCGCCGCAGTGGCGCTGGAAGCGTATAAGGCGGTTACGGGGCAGGAGCCCGCGCTGGACGCGCCCGCGGCCTTCCCGGACTGCGATGACCCGGCCGTCACAGCGGCGCTCGGGCTGGGGCTTGTCAAGGGGCGCTCGGACGGGACTTTTGCGCCGGGCGCGACGATCAACCGGCAGGAGCTATGCGTCATGCTTGCGAACACGGCGAAGGCGGCGGGCAAGCCTGCCGAGGCGGCGGGCGACCTGTCGCAATTCCCCGACGCGGGGACAGTGGATTGGTGGGCGCTCGAAGCGGTGACCGCAATGACCGATTACGGCATCGTCAGCGGGGTGTCGACCTACGGCGCGCTGAGCCTCGACCCGTTCGGCACGGCGACCCGGCAGCAGGCAATGATCCTTTCCGGGCGGTTTGTGGAAACCTTTGCGCAGGACGACCCGGAGGCCGCGCCCTGGGTGCCGGACGATCCCGAAGCGCAGGGCGAACCGCCGGAAAACGGGGGTGCGGGAACAACGCCGGAGCCCGGAATACCTGTAAAGGACAATGCCGTTACAGGTATTTTCCCAATCACTGAGGAGGAAAAACAGCTGCTGGTGTTCGGGGAAGTGGTGGAATACTTCCAGACAGAGGCGGAAGCAGAAGCCGCAATGGCGGAAATCGAGGTGCCGGTCTGGCGGCTGTTGGAGAGCGGCGAGAAAAAGGCTGGCACGGCGAAGCTGAAGGTACATGCGGCTCTGGGGCCGGTGCTCCAGGCGGTCTTCCAGGAGATTTTCAACGGCGAGGAACAGTTCCCAATCAAGAATATTGGCGGCTATGCGTGGCGTTCGAGCGAGCGCAGTGAGCACCGCTGGGGGACGGCAGTCGACCTCAATTGGGAGGAAAACTTCGAGGCGGAGATCGGCGAGGACGGCGAGCTGATTGCAACAACTGGAAACTACTGGAAGCCGGGCGAGGACCCGTACTCGATCCCGGAGGACGGCGACGTGGTCCGGGCATTCAAGAAGTACGGCTTTTCGTGGGGCGGCGACGCCTGGACAAGCAAGCGCGACTACATGCACTTTTCGTACTTTGGGCGCTGACCCACTGTGACCCGCGATGTGCAGGCAGATAGAACGGCCAACAAAAGCGGCGCGGCTGCATCCCGTTACGGAAGCAGCCGCGCCGCTGTTCTTATGAGCCGGTCTGAGATGATCCACAGTCTGTTGGTGCCGTTTCCGCTATGTTGTGCGACGTTCCCTGCGGAAAAACTGGCGGCGCAATCCATGCATGCCGCATTACACAGGACAGGTTGCTGCCGTGTCCCGTGAGCCAAACCCAGGGCGGTCACTGCTTCATCAGGAACAGCTTGAGCATTTCCTCGGCCAGCCGGAGCTCGCGTTCGGTACACCGGCTTAACAGTTCCTGCACCGCCGCCGCGCTGCCCGGTTCGTAGCCCTCGCCGAACAGGATGTACTCCATCGGCAGGTGCATTGCGCGCGAGACCTTTATCAGCGTATCAATCGACATTTGCGAGGTGCCGACCTCCAGCTGCCCGTAGTAGCCCGCCCCAATATCAGCAAGCTCGGCAAATTTCTCGCGTGTCAGCCCTAATTCGTTCCTTTTTTGCCGCAAACGCTGCCCAATTTCGGCTAATTGCTTCTTCTCCATACCTGAATACCGCCTTTTTACAGCTATTGTATAGCGCGAAGCCTTCTGACGGAACCTGCCATAAGATATTGATTTCTGTTATGCTGTATGCTATAATAGGGGCAGGAAGCCGCGCGGGCGAAAGCGCGGGGCTGGATCAAAAGGAGGATGTGCGGTTATGGCACGGTATAAAGTCAGCAACAGAAACATTTATGGGTTCAATACCCGCCCGCTCCTGACATTTGGGATCTGCATCCCGCTGATCATGGCGTTTGGGCTCGCGGTTTCTTTTTGGGTTGCGCCGCTGTTTTATGAGGGGTACGTGGCAAAATACACGGTGGAGGAGGGCGCGCCGGGGCACGCTTCGGCTGCGGATACGCCGGCCGCATCCTCCATCGCCGACATGGAACGGCTATCGGATGGGTTTACCTTCCAGACAACCGGCACGGTGCTGAACTATGACAAGGTGCGCGTAGGGGAGGCTATTTATCATTTTCTCACGCTGGACAGCGGGGAGCGTGTGATTGCGCACATCAACCGGAAGGCGCTCACGGAAACCGGGGAGGTTGGGGTTTACCGCCTGCCGGTAGGGGTCTGGCGCGAATGGGACACGCCGGAAGAGGTGCAGATTTACACCACGCTGGCTGACAGCAGCCACTATATCGATATGTACGGCGACTATATCCCCATCGTGCCCCTGGAGGACTATTCCCACGCGATGGGCAGCCGTGCGCTGACGTGGGCGTTTGTCCTGGGGCTGATGGCGTTCCGGGTGGTTGGCGTGCGGAGATGGCGTTTCGCCCCCGCCCTCTTGGCGTCCCGGGACCCGCTGCTGCCGCGAAACGATTTGGAGTGCTGGTGCGCGGCGACATTTGCGATATGGTCGCATTCTTTTACAGGCATGGAGGGGTTCCCGCTGATCACCGGCACACGCGGCACGCGCAAACAGGTGAAGCGGTTCCGCGAGTCGCTGGCTGAGTCATGGGGGATCCGCAGCCGCGAGGAAGGGCTCGAAACGGTGCATGAGCTGACTGACGCGTGGGCGGGCGCGCTTGACACGGCGGGGGCTGGCTGGGATTTGTGCCGCGCAACGCAGCTGCTCGGCATGATGTACCTGGTGAAGATGATCACGCGCGACGAGCTGGACCGGGAGTTCAGCCGTGCCGGGCGCGTGATCCAGCGCAGTTTTTCCTCGTGGGACGCGCTCGTCGAAAGCTACCTTTCAGGCTTCGGGGGGTGGGTGTCTGCGACGGGGCGCGATGGGGAGCAGGAGATGCGCTTCCGGCGCGGGATTTACGAAAAACTCAAAGGGCAGCACTTTTCGGCGTACAGCATCCCGTGGAATACCGACATCAGCTGGCTGCCTGGCGTCAGCGGCGGCGGGCGCACGGTGACCAAGCAGCTGCTCAGGCACTACATGGATGATTACGGCGGCATCCACCGGTGAACGGGAAGCCATACTTAGGAACCACCGCGCTTTTTAGTTCCCTGCTGCCTCCCGCGCCGCCAGCGTCCCGCCGGTAGGCGGGGAAAGGGATTCCAAAGGGACAAGTCCCTTTGGCGCTGTCCGCGCAGGACCGCCCGCCGCGCAGGCGGACGAAACGGGGGCTTTCCATAAACATAATAAAGTGCGCCTGTGCGGTAAAATGCACAGGCGCACTTTGTATTTAAGCCGGTTTAAGTCAGCTGCCCGAGCAGCGAGTGCCCGATCGTACCATCCGGCATCGGCACGCCGAAGTTTTCCGCAACGGTCGCGCCAACCACCGCAAAGGTATCGCTGGCGCCGAGGTCGCCGCCGCCCTCCATCGCAGGGGAGTACAGCAGCAGCGGCACGCGCTCGCGCGTGTGGTCGGTGCCCTTGTAGGTCGGGTCGTTGCCGTGGTCGGCAGTGATCAGCAAAAGGTCGTCTCCGGTCATGCGCGAAAGCAGCACCCCCAGCTTTTCGTCGAAGCGTTCCAGCTCCTCCGCGTAGCCCTGCGGGTTGCGGCGGTGCCCCCAAAGCGCGTCAAAATCCACCAGGTTCACAAAGCAAAGGCCGCGGAAGTCCCGCCCCATGATTTCCAGCGTCTGTTCCATCCCATGCACCGAGCTTTTGGACTTGTTCGATTCCGTGAGCCCTTCACCATCAAAAATATCGAAAATCTTGCCGACCGAAATCACATCCAGCCCCGCCTGCTTGAGCGCGTCCAACGCGGTCTTCCCGTAAGGCTTCAGCGCATAGTCGTGCCGGTTGCTGGTGCGTTTGAACGCCCCGCGCTGCCTGCCAAGATAGGGCCTTGCAATCACCCGCCCGACGCGCCATTCTTCCTTCATGGTCAGCTCGCGGGCGATTTCACAGCAGCGGTAAAGCTCGTCAAGCCCGAACGTTTCCTCGTTCCCGCAGATCTGCAGCACCGAGTCGGCCGAGGTGTACACGATCATATGCCCGGACGCGATCTCCTCTTCGCCAAGCTCGTCCAGGATTTCCGTACCGCTCGCGCTCTTGTTGCCGATCACTTTGCGGCCGGTGCGCCGTTCGAGCTCGGCAATCAGCTCCGGCGGGAAGCCGGTCTCGGTAAAGGTCTGGAAGGGCTCGGTGATGTGCAGCCCCATCATCTCCCAGTGCCCGGTCATCGTGTCCTTGCCGTTGCTGGCCTCCTCAAGAAGCATCCGGTAGCCCAGCGGCTTGCCCTCCGGCGGCAGGCCGTGCAGCGGGCGCAGGTTGGCAAGCCCCAGCCTGCGGAGGTTCGGGATGCGCAGGCCCGCCGTTTCGGCGATATGCCCCAGCGTGTCCGCGCCCTCATCGCCGAATTTGCCCGCATCGGGCATTGCACCTGCCCCGAGCGAGTCGATCACGATCACAAAGGCCCGTTGATACCGTTTCATGCCTTGCATCCCCCTTCTTACGCAATCTCAAGCGCCAGCTTCATCATATCCCGGAAACTGGTCTGGCGTTCCTCGGCAGACAGGGACTCCCCGCGCAGCGGCGCGTCCGAAACCGTCAGCAGGCAGAGCGCCCGCTTGCCGGCGCGCGCCGCGTTGAGGTAGAGCGCCGCCGCTTCCATCTCAACGGCGAGCACCCCCATTTTACGCCATTTTTCGAGCGCCCCGCCGTCATCTGAATAAAACACGTCGCTGGACAGGATATTCCCGGCAACCGTGCGGATGCCAAGCCGCTCCCCGGCCTCCGCGGCCGCGCGGGCAAGATCGAAGTCAGCGATGGGGGCGAACACCCCCGGCAGGCCGAACTGTGCCGCATAGTTGGAATCGGTGCTCGCGCCGACGCCGATGACCACGTCGCGCAGGTCCGCGCGGTCGTTCAGCGTGCCCGCCGTACCGATACGGATAATCTGCTGCACATCATAAAAATGGAACAGCTCATACGTATACAGCCCGACCGAGGGCATCCCCATGCCGCCGCCCATGACGGTGACGCGCTTGCCCTGGTAGCTGCCGGTGAACGCCAGCATGTTGCGGATGGTGTTGACACAGGCCGCGTCCTCGAGCCAGGTCTCCGCAATGAATTTTGCCCGCAGGGGATCGCCGGGCATCAGCATGGTCGGCGCAATTTCGCCTTGCTTTGCACCAATGTGCGGGGTTGGGACCTTTGCCATCATGTTGCCTCCTTTAAATACCGGGTGACTTCTTCTTTCGTGGGGATCGAGGGCGCCGCGCCCTTCCGGGTGATGGCGAGGGCCGCCGCAGCCGAGGCGCGTTCCATCACGCGCGGCAGCGGGAGCCCCTCGTACAGCCCCGCCGTGAAATACCCAAGGAAGGTATCGCCCGCCGCCGTCGTGTCGACCGGCGTGACCTTACAGCTGGGCTGGAAGATGCGCTTGCCGCCCGATTGGCAGAACGCGCCATCGCCGCCAAGCGTCAGCACCACCCCCATCTCTGGGTGCCGCCCGGCGAGCGCCCGCAGGATGCCCCCGCTTTCCTGTTCGCCGGTGAGCTGCTCCCCCTCGATCTCGTTGAGGACCAGCCAGCGCACCGCCGACAGGTCGCAGGACAGCAGCGCACCGTCGCAGGGGGACGGGTTCAGGATGATTTGCAGCCCGCGCGCCGCCGCCTGCTGCATGAGGTAGGGCAGGCCGCTGATCTCGTTTTGCAGCACCAGGAAATCGCCCGCCGAAAACTGTGAAAGCACGCGGCCAATCTGCGCATGAGTGATGGCCCGGTTGCTGCCGCCAAAGAGCACGATGCTGTTCTGCCCGCTACGGCCGACCTGGATAACGGTATGCCCGGTTTCCCCGTCCGAGGTTTCAATATACGTGGCGTCCACCCCGTATTTTCTGCATTCGCCGAGCAGCCCGCCGCCGTCCGCGCCGACCTTCCCGGCATGGAAGACCGGGACGCCGGCTTTGGCCATCGCGATGGACTGGTTCAGCCCTTTGCCGCCGAAATAGGTTGCGCGGCCGTCCGCGCTGAGGGTTTCCCCCGGCTGGACGATGTGGCTGACGGTGTACACATAGTCGATATTGAGGGAACCGAAATTGAGTACGCGCATCACAGATACCTCCTTTTTTCAGGGCCTGCCCGGACGGGCAGGGATGTACGGTATCCCTGTATACTACCAGTTTAGCAAATTCCTGCATAGATTTCCATACCTTTCTGCAAAAGGCGCACCGGATTTTTCGCGGTGCGCCTTTTGCGGCGGCTTCCCGGCCCGCCGGGCCACAGAAGGCGGAAAAACAGCCCTCCCCCGGTGCTATAGGAAACACCGGGGGAGGGCTGTAAAAATAGGAGGTGTGCACAGGCTGTGCATTTGGGGAAAGAAATAGCAGGCCTGGCAATGGGCCGGCGTTGGCAGGATTTGGTAAGGCTTCCCGTAAGGGGAGCGGTTAAGCGCGCGCCTTGCGGATCTCTTCGGACAGCACGGGCAGCGCTTCAAAGAGGTCGCCGACGATGCCGTAATCGGCAACGTCGAAAATCGGCGCTTCGGGGTCGCGGTTGATCGCAACGATGGTGTCCGAACCGCTCATCCCGGCGAGGTGCTGGATGCGCCGGAGATGCCGCAGGCGATGTACAGCTTCGGGCCGACGGTCTTGCCGGTCTGCCCGACCTGGTGTGCGTGGCTGATCCAGCCGGAGTCGACCGCCGCGCGGGAAGCGCCGACGGTTGCGCCGAGCTCCTTGGCAAGCTCGCGGATGGGGGCGAAGCCCTCGGGGCCGCCTACGCCGCGCCCGCCGGACACGATGATCTCCGCGCCCTCCAGGTCGACCTTTTCCTCGTTCATATCGCGGATGACTTCCAGCACCTGGGTGCGGATGTCCTTCGCGTCTACGTGGATGTCCTCGCGGATGATCTCAGCCGAAGCCGCGGTTTCCTCGCACTTCTTGAATACGCCGGGGCGTACCGTGCCGATCTGCGGGAAGTTGTCCGGGCATTTGATGGTTGCCATCAGGTTGCCGCCGAAGGCGGGACGCGTCCAGGCGACCTTGCCGTCGTCGGGGTCGATATCGAGCGCCGTGCAGTCGGCGGTCAGCCCGCCCTTGAGGCGGCAGGACACGCGCGGGCCGAGGTCGCGCCCGTTGTTGGTTGCGCCGATCAGCATGCTGGTCGGGCCGTATTTCTCTACCAGTGCGCACAGCGCGATGGTGTACGCGTCGGTGGTGTAATGCCCAAATTCCGGGCCGTCGACAACGAGGACGCGCGCCGCGCCGTGGGTTGCCGCGGCCTGTACCGCAGCGCCGGTGTTGTGGCCGATGACGACCGCTGTGAGCGTGCCGCCCTGCTTTTCAGCCATCATTTTGCCGGGGGCCAGCAGCTCGATGCCGACATTCTTGGCAGAGCCGTCGTCATTGGTTTCGATAAATACCCAAAGGTCTTTCGTTTTTGCTTCCATAGTCCGTGTCCCTCCTTAAACCAGTCCGGCGCCGCTGAGCAGGCCGTACAGCTTCTTCGCCGAATCCGCAGCAGTCTCCTCCTGGAGCTTGACGCCGCCGCTCTTCTTTTGTGGCACAAAGGTCTTTTTCACCTTGGTCGGCGAGCCGTTCAGGCCGCAGCGGGTGAGGTCGATGCCCGCAAGGTCGCTGGGGGCGAGGGTCGGGATTTCAGCGCGGTTTGCCGCCATTTTGCGCTTGATGGTCGGGAAGCGCGGGTCCCAGGAGGGCTTGGTGAAGGTGACAAGGCAGGGCATATTAACCGCAACGATCTCCGCGCCGTCCTCGGTTTCCTTTTTAATCTTGAGGGCGCCGCCGTCCAGCTCGGCTTCCAGCCCGTAGGTTACCTGCGGGTAGCCGAGGTGCTCGGCGATTTCCGGACCGACCTGCGCGGTGTCGCCGTCGATCGCCTGCTTGCCGCAGAAGATCGCGTCGAACGGCCCTTCGCGGCGCTCGATCTCGCGGATGGTTTCGGACAGGATGTAGCTGGTCGCCAGGGTGTCCGAGCCGCCGAATTCACGGCCCGAAACCAGGTAGGCTTTGTCGGCCGCGATCGCAAGGCATTCCTTGAGCGCGTTCTTGGCCTGCTCCGGGCCCATCGATACAACGACGATACGGGTATCCGGATTCTTGTCACGGATGCGCGCGGCAGCTTCCAGCGCGTAGCCGTCGAACGGGTTAACAATGGATGGCACACCCTCGCGGATGAGGGTGTTCTTGACCGGGTCGATCTTAATTTCGGTCGTGTCCGGTACTTGCTTGACACATACTAAAATATTCATAGTTTCCTCTCTTCTGTGGGATGGTTTTTGGAGAAGGCTTCCCGCAGCAGCTGCTTTTTGACCTTGCCTGAGGCCGAACGCGGGAAATCGCTGACAACCTCGATATAGGCGGGCACCTTGAATTTGGCGAGCCGCCCGCGGCAGAACTCGATCAGCTCCTCCGGGGTGACCTGCGCGCCGCGGCGCGGGAGCACGAAGGCTGCGACCTCCTGGTTGCGGATGGGGTCGGGCACGCCGATGACCGCCGCGTCGGCAACGCACTCATGGCAGGCCAGGATGCACTCAACCTCGAGCGCGCTGATATTTTCGCCCGAGCGCTTGATCATATCGCCGCGCCGCCCAAGGAAGTACAGCCAGCCGTCTTCGTCGAGATAGCCCTCGTCGCCCGAGTGCAGCCAGCCCTCCGCGTCCAGCAGGCGGGCGGTCGCACCGTCGTTGCGATAGTAGCCGGAAACCAGCGTGCGCCCCGGGACGCCGTGGATGCAGATCTCGCCCGCCTCGCCGGGGGCGGCTTCTGTGCCGTCGTCGAGGAGGATCTTGACCGCATAGGACAGCGCCGCGCGCCCGACCGAGGGCCAGCGCC
The DNA here is from genome assembly GCA_009911355.1 of Clostridiaceae bacterium. Lineage (GTDB taxonomy): Bacteria > Bacillota > Clostridia > Oscillospirales > Butyricicoccaceae > QXXE01. Next base: position 34,995 of record QXXE01000024.1, read on the forward strand.
GTTCCCCGGACAGCGGGGAACAGGTCACAGACGATACCGTCTCGGTCATGCCGTAGCAGTTGAGCAGCCGCACGCCGAAGCGCTGTTCAAAGCGCTCGCGCTCCCCGTCGGGCAGGCCCATGGAGAAATAAACCTGCTTTAAGCAGTGGTCCCGTTCGCCGGGCTGCTCGGGCTGCATCATGAGGGTGCGGTTCATGATCGACATCATATCGATGAAATTTGCCTTGTGCCGGAGCACCTGCCCCCAGAACCGCCGCGCGCTGTAATGCTCAACCATGATCAGCGTGCCGCCCATGCAGATCACAGGTGCAGCCGCCATCTCCTGGAAGTCCATATGATAACACGGCATGGCGGACAGGAACCGGTCGCCGGGGTACATCCCGACCTGGTGGGCGTGGAGCATCCCGCCGTAAAGCACGCAGGCGTGCGTATAGACCGCGCCCTTCGGGTGCCGGGTCGTCCCCGAGGTGAACAGGATGACTGCCATATCATCAGAGGAGAGCGGGCGCGTTTCCCGCAGCCCGGCCGGCTGGCGCGCGCAGCCGGCGTGCAGGCTGCATGCGCCCGGGCTTTCGCCGTCGGCCTGGATAATGTCGGTCAGGCCAAGCTCGTCGGCGTTTTCCGTATAAATCCAGAGCGAGCGGGTTTCCGCGATCACGCGGCGGATGCCGCATTTTTGCAGGATGTACCGGCTTTCCGCAAGCCGGTAATGCTCGTTAAGCGGCACGGAAACCGCGCCTACCTGCGCAAGCGCCAGCCAGCAGAGCAGGTATTCCGGCGTGTTGTGCAGGTGCAGCGCAACCAATTCCCCCTTTTGTATGCCGAGCTCCAGGAAAAAGTTTGCGGCCTGCCTGACCAGGCGGTCAAAGGCGGCATAGGGGAAGCGGGTCACCTCGTCCTGGGTCGAGACGTATTCCAGAAAGGTGCTGTCGGGGTAGAAACGCACGGTTTCGTCCCACTGGCTGCGCAAAGTACGGTTTCCGATGATGTCAGTCATGGTGTTCCTCTCCTTGCAGGCGCCCGGATCGCACCCAGGCGCAGGGTAAATATGATGTCCGTAAAACTAAGAGCCTATCCCGAAAGGATCCGCACACAGCCTGCTGGTATCTTTTCCGTCATGCTGTACCGCTGCCCCTTGACCCCCCAAAAGGATTCCTGCGGGAAACCGGCTTCGCCTGACGAAAAATCTGACGGCGCAATCTGCGCACGTCTTATTATGGGATAGGCTCTGAACCGCAGTTTGCCGTAGTTTGCTCTTTCCCGGTTATGGCGCACCCATTCCCGCCGCAGCGGGGAAGGGGATACCAAAGGGGCTAGCCCCTTTGGCGCTGCCCCGCGGAGGGGCCGGGATTCCAAAGGGCAGGGCCCTTTGGCGCCGTCCGCGAAGGACATCCCGCCGCGCAGGCGGACAAAATGGAAATTTCCAGCGCCGCGAGTATCAAGATAGCTTTTTGATCAGGGCAGGGACGATCTTATACAGGTCACCAACCAAGCCGAAATCGCAGTTCTTAAAGATGGGCGCAGCCTTATCCTTGTTGATGGCCACGATCACGCGGGACTTGTTGATGCCGCCGATGTGCTGCACCTGGCCGGAAACGCCGAGGGCCAGGATGACGTCGGGCTTGACCTGCACGCCGGTGATGCCCATATAGCTGCTCTTGGGCAGCCACTTGTTGTTTTCCGCGACCGGGCGGGAGCAGCCGACCTCGGCACCCAGCACGCCTGCGAGCTCGCGGCAGAGGGCGAGGTCTTCCTCGGCAGCAAGGCCGCGGCCGACGTCGACGATGCGCTTGGCGGCAACCAGGTTGACGCCGCCTTCCTTCTTCTCCGCGCGGGACAGGCGGCGGATGCCGCCCTCAGGCTCGCCTTCCAGCTGCGCGATATCGGTGCAGGCAGGCAGGCCCGCGCTGGGCTCGAACGCGCCGCCCGAGATGGTCGCCACGCCGTAGGGCTTCGCGAAGCGCTCGCTGCGCTGGGCGGTGCCGCCGTAGACCATGCGCCGGCAGATGAGCGCACCGTCTTCCTCGGCGACTGCGCCGACGCTGGTCAGCACCGGGGTGTCCAGCAGTACGCCGATGCGCCCCGCAAGGCAGCGCCCGCGGATGCTGTTGTTCAGCATAACAAACGCGCGGTCTTCTTTTTTCACCGCTGCCGCGATCGCCGCAGCGTAATCCTCAGGCGCGCCCTCGTCGCTGACCGGGCAGTAGCGGATGGCGTCCGCGCCGCAGCCCGCAGCGGCCTCCGCCGCGCTGCTGTCGCCGAATACGACCGCGATGACCCGCGAAGCGAGGGATTTTGCGCCCGCGCAAAGCTCGGGCAGCGCGCCGTTGTCGTCACTGATGGCAAAAATCGTCTGGTTAAGCATAATTGCGTCCTCCCGTTCTTATAAACACTCTTTTTTCAGGAATTGTGCCAGCGCTTCGACCGCTTCGTCGCCATCGCCTTCGATGACTTCCTGGCGGCGCTCCTGCTGCTCGGGCGCGAGCTGCTCGAGCATCTCAAGCGATACGCCGCCCAGCTCGCTGGGGGTGTCCAGCACCGCGACCGGCTTCTTCCCGGCGCGCATGATTTCGCGCATCGCGGGGACCGAGGGGACGTTGATTTCCGAGGAGACGCTCAGCACGGCGGGGAGGGTGACCTCCAGCGTTTCGACCTCGTCCTCCAGCGTGCGCTCGACTTCGAGCAGCCCGTCGCCCGCAGGGTGGATCGCCGTGACATTGTTGACCGTGGGCAGGCCGAGCAGCGCGCCGGCCTGTACGCCGGTTTCCTGCAAATACAGGTCGCTCGAGCCCATGCCGCAGAGTACGACGTCAAATTCGCCGCAGCCCCTGACCGCAGCGGCGAGCGCCTTTGCGGTCTCCAGGGAATCGGAAAAGCTGCGGCTGTCGTCGATGACCAGCTTGAGGTCGTCCGCGCCGCGCGAAAGCACGTCCTTGCGGACCTTCGTGGAATCCAGCGCCGCGGTGCCGCCGACGCTCAGCGCCGTGACCGAGCCCTTGGTCTCGTTTGCCAGCTGCCGCCCGCTTTCCAGCGCGTTCAGGTCATACTGGCTGATCTTCCAGGGCGTGCCGGACAGGTCCAGGCTGCGGTCGGGGAGGACCTTGATCTCTTCTTCGTTCGGGACGATCTTGCAGCATACGATGATTTTCATTGTACCACCTACTCCTTATGTTCATTGGGTTGCCTGTTTGGGACGTGTTGCGGGTGCTTTGTCCGTTCCATCCTTCTTCATGCGATGCACGGGATATGGGCCATAAATGGTTTTGCGTTAAACCTAACCTATACTGGTTTTGCGTTAAACCTTCCGGCCGTCCGTGAGTGTATGGCTATATTTTAGTTGAGGTTATCCGTTTTGTCAACATCAACCTTAACAGTTTTCTATTTTTGTTGCTGATGCACAATGAATAAGGGAATTTTTTGTAAAAACTGCGGTTTGACAGAAGGGGATGGTTTGCGGTATCCTGTAATTGGTTTAATGTTAAAGTGAAATCTGGCAACCGGATTCCCGCGGGATTCCCAGAGGGAAGGTTTGACGATTAAATTCGTACGCAGCGCGGGCCGTGCCAGGACGCTTTACAGAAAGAAAGGAGAATGACCGCTTATGAAACCGTTGACCTCCCTCAAGGTGCTCGACCTGACAAGCGGGAGCCCCTACCTGGGGAGCATGTTTGCCGATTACGGGGCAGAGGTGCTCAAGATCGAGCCGCCGGAGGGCGACCCGATGCGCCGCCGCGGCGCGGGCGAGGGGCAGGGGGAAAGCCCCTACTATGCCTATTACGGGCGCAATAAAAAGAGCATGACGCTCGACCTCTCCCGGCCAAAGGGGCAGGAGATCGTGCACCGCCTGCTGCCGCAGTTCGATATGCTCGCCGCGAACCTTTCGGAAGAGGCGCTTTCCGCATGGGGGCTTGGCTATGAAGAGGTTCACGCGATCAACCCGAAGCTGGTTTATGGGATCCTGACCCCCTTCGGCGAGGAGGGGCCGTGGAAGGACCTGCCGGATTACGACCTGCTGGTCATGGCGCGTTCCGGCCTTCTGGAAAAGACCGGCTTCCCGGAAAAGCCGACCAAGTTCGGTTTCCCGCTCAGCTCGTTCTATTCCAGCTGGGAGCTCGCGGCAGGGATGCTGGCTGCCTACCTGCGGGCGCAGGAAAGCGGCGAGGGCTGCAAGGTGTCCACCAGCGCGTGGCACACCATCGTTTCACTCGACGATACCTTTGCCGAGTGCCTGCAGGGGCTCAACACCCTGCCCAAGCGCCTGGGCAACGGCTTCCCAACCACCAACCCGACCGACACCTTCCGCTGCAAAAACGGCTGGTTTGCGCTCAGCATCGGCAGCGACGACCAGTGGCTGTCCTTCGCGCGCACCGCGGGCAAGGACGTATGGGCGGAGGACCCCCGCTATGCGCATGACCCGGCGCGGTCGATGGAGAACTATTTCGGCGACCTCGACCAGCAGCTGCGCGACTATTTCGCAGAGATCACCATCGAGGAGGCCGACCGCATCTGCCGCGAGGCAATGGTACCAGGCGGCCCCTGCAACACCGTGCGCGAGCTGGCTGAGGGCAACGAGCAGGTTGAAGCGCGCGAGATGCTGCTGCGGGTCGGCGGCGGGCTCCAGCTCGGCATGCCGGCCAAGTTCCTGCGGGACAACGAGCATGACAATGACGTGGCCCCGGCTGCCGCACTGGGCGCGGACACCGACGGGGTGCTGGCGCAGCTTGGCTTCGGCGGGGCGGAGATTGACGCACTGCGCACCGGCCATGTGATTTAAGAGGGGAGGAGTATGGCAATGCAAGAGAAAAAGAACGTGCTCCAGGGCCTGAAGGTGCTCGATTTCACCATCGCGCTGGCGGGCGCATACACCGCGTGGCAGTTTGCCGACCTCGGCGCGGAGGTCTGGAAGGTGGAGCGCTTCGGTTCCGGCGACCAGGCGCGCTATTGGGACCCGTGCGTACAGGAGTTCGGCGGGCAAAGCACCCTGTTTATCGCCTATAACAAGAACAAGCAGAGCATCGAGGTCAACCTCGGCAAGCCAGAGGGCAAGGAGATCATCTACCGGCTGGCGAAGGAAGCCGACGTGGTGCTGGAAAACTTTAAGAGCGGGTCGATCGACCGGCTGGGGCTCGGCTATGAGAAGCTGCGCGAGATCAACCCCAAGCTGGTGTTCCTCTCCCTCAGCGGCTTCGGCGGCTCCGGCCCGCTGATGAAGTACCCCTGCTATGACGCGATCGCGGCGGCGCGCAGCGGCTTTGCGGCCAGCAACGGCGAGCCCGACGGCGCGCCGATGAAGGCGGGCAACGCCAACGGCGACACGCTGACCGGCACTTACGCCTTCGCGGCGGCGCTGATGGGGCTGGTCGAGGCGCGGCGCACCGGCAAGGGCTGCCGCATCGACATCGGCATGACCGATGTGGGCATGCTCAGCTGCTGCGAGACGCTGATGGACTACGACCGCACCGGCAACCCGCAGACCCGCTTCGGCAATCATGACCGCTTTATCGCGCCTTATGGCATTTTCGCGGCGAGCGACGGATGGGCGGCAATCATCGCGGACACCGAGCAGCGCTGGGCGGCGCTGTGCGATGCGCTGGGCCTGCCCGGGCTGCGGGAGGACGCGCGGTTTGCAACCAACGCGGCCCGTATCCAGAACCGCGACGCGCTTGTCGGGGAGCTTGAGGCCGTCACCCGCACGCTGCCCCGCGCCGAGATCGAACGGCGGCTGCTCGCGGCGGGCGTCCCGGCTTCCGAGGTGCTGCCCTTTATCGAGATGTACACCTCCGACCATGCCAACGCGACCCGGGTCACCGACCTCGTTTGGCAGGAGAAGGTGGGGCAGATGCGCTTTTACAACAACCCGCTGCGTTTTGACAACCAGCTTTGCCCCATCCACAGCGGCGCGCCGCTGCTGGGGCAGCATACAACGGACATCCTCCAGGGCGCGGGCTACTCGCCGGAGGAGATCGACAAGCTGTACGCCGACGGCGTCGTCGCGAGCAGCATGATCTGAGCCGGGAGGAGGAACGGCGGCAATGGGACTGAAATTTGATGTGATCGGCCGCAAGGCGGGCCCGCTGCGGCTGCGCTACGACTGGCGCAAGCTGGCGCTGTACGCGCTGAGCGTCGGCGCGAACGTGGACGGCGAGCTGGAATACGTCTACGAAAAGGATATGAAGGCCATCCCGACCTACTGGGCAGCGATCCTGGGGTTTGAGGAGTTCACCGATTCCTATGAGTACGGGCAGAGCCTGCCGGATACCCTGCATTACGGCTTCGAGATCCATTTCCATCAGCCGATGGTCCGCACGGAGGGCGAGATCCATTATACGGTCGAGCTGCTGGACATTTTCGACCGGGGCGAGGGGCGCGGCAGCCTTGCGGAGATCCAGGCGGAAGCATTCAATGAGGACGAGGAAAAGGTCTTTACGCTGATCACACGCGACATCGACATGTCGACGGGCGGCTTTGGCGGCAGGAAGCCGCCGAAGGCGGTGGTCGAATACCCCGGCCGCGAGCCCGATTTTACCTATGACGACTTCATCGGCCCCAATCAGGCGGCGATCTACCGGATTGACAACGACCCGAACATCCTGCATATCGACCCCGATTTTGCAAAGCTTGGCGGCTTTGAGCGGCCGATCATCATGGGCATGTGTACAGCGGGCTACGCCTGCCGGGCGCTGCTGCAAACGGTGTGCGGCAACCGGCCGGAAGCGATCAAATCGTTCGCGGTGCGGTTTACCTCGACGTTGGAGCCGGGCCGGGCGGTCCGGACCCAGATTTGGCGCACCGGCGGGCATGAAGTGGCCTTCCGCCTGCTGGATGCGGAAACCGGGACTGCGGTGCTGGACTTCTGCACGGCGGAAATTGACTGAACGGCGACAGGAGGGGCTTATGCAGATCATCCGGCTGACGCTGGGCGCGTTTGAGACCAACTGCTACCTGGTGGAAGGGGAGCCCGGGCGGTGCATCGTGATCGACCCTGCGGACGGGGGCGCACGGCTGCTGCGCGAGCTGGGCTCGCGCGGCCTGACCCCCGAAGCGGTCCTGCTGACACACGGGCATTACGACCATATCCTCGCGGTGCCGGATTTGCAGCGGCGCTGGCCGTCGCTGCCGGTGTTCTGCCATCCGGCGGACTGCCCGGAGGCGCTCACCGAGTACGACATGGGGCAGGAGTTCCCGACCGTGACCGCTTTCGCCAACGTCCAGCCGATCGCGGAGGGGCAGGAGCTTTCCTTCGCGGGGCTGACGGCCCGGGTTCTGGAAACGCCGGGGCATACGCCGGGCTCGGTCACCTTCCGGATCGGGGATACGCTGTTTACCGGGGATACCTTATTTTATATTGATATCGGGCGCACCGATTTTGAAGGCGGCAGCTACCCGCAGATGATGCGTTCGCTGCGCCGGCTTGCCCTGCTGGACGGGGACCCAGAGATCCTGCCGGGGCACGGCCCCCGCACAAGGCTCGGCTATGAGCGGCGCTTTAATCCATATTTGAAAAATGGGGGAGGGGGTGTGCCCTGGGGCTAAGCGGAAACAGAAGGATAGGCTATTTGGAGACATAACAGGAGTTGATTCACATGGAAAACAAAAATGTATTGACCGAGCTGCGTGACGGCGTACTGGTCGTCACCATCAACCGCAACGAGCGGCGCAACGCCATCGACCCGGCGACTGCGGCGGAAATGGAAGAGATCCTGAACCATGCGGAAAAGGACCCGGCTGTCGGCGCGATCCTGCTGACCGGCGCGGGCGAGCGCAGCTTCTGCGCAGGCGAGGACCTCGCGGCGCTGGGCGAGAACGGCGAGTGCCTGACCGAGACCGAGCACGGCTTCGCGGGCATTACCGAACGCCTTTGCAGCAAGCCGATCGTGTGCGCGTGCAACGGCACGGCGGTTGCGGGCGGCCTGGAGATTGCGCTGGCGTGCGACGTGATCGTCGCGGCGGAGCACTGCCGGTTCGGGCTGACCGAAGTCAAGGTCGGCCTGCTTGCAACCAGCGGTGGCCTGGTACGCCTGCCCAAGCTGATCCCCGCTAAGATTGCGGCGGAAATGTGCCTGACCGCGAAGCTCATCGATGCCAAGCGCGCTTATGAGGTCGGCCTGGTCAACTACGTTGTGCCTGCTGCCGGGCTGATGGACAAGGCGATGGAGCTTGCCGCGCTCATGGCGGCGAACGCGCCGATTTCGATGCGCCTGACCAAGCAGATCCTGCACATGGCCCCGCATATGTCCGAGGAGGACGGGATGCGCATGTGCCGTTATATGGCGTGGAAGTACGTGGAAGGGACCGAGGACGCGGTCGAAGGGCCGAAGGCATTCCTGGAGAAGCGCAAGCCGCAGTGGAAGAACCGCTGACCGTAAAAGACCGTAAAATACTAGCCCGCAGCCGAACTGGCTGGCGGGAGAGATTGGAGAAAAAACTATGAAATTTGAAAACAGGGTATCCTCGAAATATAAGTGGATGATGCTGTTTTTAGCCGGGGCTGGTTATACCTGCGCTAACGGATGTACCTGGCTGTATTACGGCTACTATGCTCTGATTCAGGCGCGTTTTGGCGCCACCAACACCCAAATGGGCTATCTGGGCACTATTACCGGTCTCGCCATGATTATTTGCTGGCCGCTGGGCGGCATCATAGCCGACAAGATTAAAATGAGAGTCGCCTACGTGGGCTGCATGATCTTCTCAATTGCCAATTTTGCGATTCTGGCTTTTTCCAGCGTCTATACTGTGTATATGTTGTCCGTACTGATATCCTGCCTCATGACGGGCGTGTATTACACGTTGTTCGGCAAGATTGTCAAGGGTGTCTCCACGCCCACGACAGAGGGCAAGAACTCCGGTTTTTTCTGGGCCATCTTCGCTGCTGCAAACTCTGTTATCGGCGCGATTGGTTCCTATCTGGTTGGCAAGATGGATACGGCCGGCTGGAGCCCGCTGATGTTCATGTTCCTGGCATTGTCTGTGATAATGGGGATCGTCTGCCTGCTTACGCTGGATGACAGCAAATTCAACGATTGGTCCGTTCTGGAGAAAAGCGACGATGCGGGCAAATTCCAGTTCAGCCAGGTGGGGAAGGTGCTGCTGATGCCTGAGCTGTGGGTTGCCGGCCTGATTTATTTCACAATGCTGATGATTACCTGCGCAGGTACGATGGCGGTTAACATGATGGGTACGATTTATATGGTCCCCCTGGGAATTATCACTTTCCTCGGTGTGTTCCGTACCTATCTGGGGCGTGTTATCCTCAGCCCGACCTCTGGCGCGATGATTGACAAGATGGGTTCTTCGATGAGCGTAATCCGTATCCTGTTGGTTATCACCATGGTTGGTTTCGTCCTGTTCTTCGTATTCCCCATGAACAGCGATTACTTCTGGGTCGCCATCCTGCTGGTGGCAGCTTGCACCATTGGCTATGGGATGCAGGCTACCTGCTGGATTACGCCCATCTCCGAGATTAAAGTACCTATCGCATACCACGGCACTGCAATCGGCGTTTACAACGCGATTGGCTGCATCTCTGACGCGTTTATCTATGTCATTACCGGTGCGTGGATTGATAAGTACGGCGATATTACCGGTAATAGGATCGGTTTTGCCTTTATCGGTGTGATGTTGGTTATCTGCTTTATCCTGACAATGATTGAGAGCCGCATGATTGCCAAGCGCCGCGCCGCTCTCGGTTGGGCTAAAGAGTGATGCTGCTGAATAATCCTTGCGTTTTAAAACAAAAAGTAAAGTAAATGAATTCTGATGGAGGTTTGATTATGAATTTCAAGTTTACCGAAGAGCAGGAACTGATGGTGCAGGCGATTGAAGAGGCCATGACCCGTGAGAACCTGGAGCCGTATTTCCAGGACTGCGACAAGAACCATGAGCATCCGGAGAAATTCTGGGATATCCTGAAGGAGCTGGGCTGCTTCAGCATGTTCCTGCCTGAGGAAGCGGGCGGCGAAGGAGAGGGCGCGGTCACGATGTTCCTTGTGATGGAAGCGCTGGGCCGCTGCGGCGCGCCGGTCTACCTGTTCTGGGACCATGTCAAGGCCGACGCGCTGCTTGAAAACGGCACCAAGGAGCAGATCGACAAGTTTATGCCGCTGTTTTTCGAGGGGCATCCGGCGTATGCGCAGGGTTTCTCCGAGCCGACTGCGGGCACTGACCTTTCGAGCAACACCATCCTGACGACTTACACCCGCCGCAACGGCAAGGTTTACATCAACGGCCACAAGCATTTCATCTCGGGCGCGCAGGGCAGCGATTATTGCCTGACCCTCTGCAAGAACGCTGACAACCCGGAGCAGCTGACCCTGTGGTTCGTACCTACCAACGTCCCTGGCTGCAAAAAGGAGCCGATGGAGAAGATGGGCCTGAACATGGAGAACGTCAACGACATCTGGTTTGACGAGGTCGAGATTGACGAGTCTGATATGTTCAGCTTTGAGGGCAACGGCCTGATGGCGACTTCTAAGGGCTTTGACTACGAGCGCCTGATCGATGCGTTCAATGCCTATGGGCAGGCGCTGTGCGCGTATGAGGATGCTTGCCGCTACGCGAACCAGCGCGTGGCCTTCGGCAAGGAGATCGGCCGTCTCCAGCTCATCCAGAACCATATTATGCAGATGGCGATGCGTATTTACACCATGCGCGACCTGCTGCTGCACTTTGCTTGGAACAAGGACAACGGCTGCCTGAAGCGCGAGGAGGCTTCGATTGCGAAGCAGTACTGCTCGGAAGCTGCAAACGAGGTTGTTGACCATGCGATGCAGGTCATGGCGGGCATTGGCTTCTGCGGCAGCCGCGTCAGCCGTATTTACCGCGACCTGCGCATCACCCGTATTTCGGGCGGCACTGGCGAGATCCAGACCTCGATTGCCAGCCGCCAGATCCTCAAGCGTTACCGCTGACCCCCTGTGCCCCATGCGGGCGCGGTCCATCCTTCTTTCTGCCGGGCGGGGGGCTTCGGCCTCCCGCTTGGCCCCTTATGCGCTCGCTGCGCTGTTACGTCCCCTGCGCGGGGAGCGGCAGGGCGCTGCCCTGCACCCGCAATTTTTTCGAGAAAAAATTGAGTAAAAGCTTTATTCCCGCTGCGGCGGGGATGGGTGCGGCGCGATAGGCTTTTACGGTCCTGTTCAGAAATGTGCTGGATGGGGGTTCATGTGGATTGAGTGTTCAAAAAAAGGAGTATTTTGTTATGGATTTTAAATTGAATGACGAGCAGCAGCTGCTGCAAACCATGTTCCGTGAATTTGTAGAAAAGGAAGTACGTCCGATCGCGGCGGAGCTCGACGAAAACGAGCGCTTCCCCGTCGAGCTCATCCCGAAAATGGGTGAGATCGGCCTGTTCGGCATCCCGATCCCGGAAGAGCTGGGCGGCGTTGGCATGGGCAACGTAGAGTACGTGATGGCGGTTGAAGAAGTGTCGAAGGCCTGCGCGAGCACTGGCGTCACGATTTCCGCGCACACCTCGCTGTGCTGCTGGCCCATCCTTGCTTATGGTACCGACGGGCAGAAGGAAAAGTACCTGCCTGATCTTGCTTCTGGCGAGAAGCTGGGCGCGTTCGGCCTGACCGAGCCCAACGCCGGCACCGACGCTGCCATGCAGCGCACCACCGCTGAGGACAAGGGCGACCATTTCCTGCTCAACGGCAGCAAGATTTTCATTACGAACGGTTCCTATGCGGACGTTTATGTTGTCTTTGCTATGACCGACAAGTCGGCGGGCAACCGCGGCATCAGCGCCTTCATCCTGGAGAAGGGGATGGAAGGCTTCACCTTTGGAAGCAAGGAAAAGAAGATGGGTATCCGCGGCTCGGCGACCTATGAGCTGATCTTTAATAATGTCAAGGTCCCGAAGGAAAACCTGCTTGGCGAGCTGGGCAAGGGCTTCAAGGTTGCAATGTCCACGCTCGACGGCGGGCGCATCGGCATTGCGGCGCAGGCGCTTGGCATTGCGCAGGGCGCAATCGATGAGACGGTCAAGTATACCAAGGAGCGCGTACAGTTCGGCAGGAGCATCGCCTCCTTCCAGAACACCCAGTTCGCGCTGGCCGAGATGCAGACCCGCGTAGACGCGGCACGCCTGCTGGTTTACCGTGCGGCGGCGATGAAGGACGAGGGCGAGCCCTACTCCTCTGCGGCGGCGATGGCGAAGCTGTTTGCATCCGAGGCGGCGCGCGACGTGACCTGCCGTGCGGTGCAGCTGTTCGGCGGCTACGGCTACACCCGCGATTACCCGGTTGAGCGTATGATGCGCGACGCAAAGATTACTGAGATTTACGAGGGCACGAGCGAGGTCCAGAAGATGGTCATCGCTGCCCACATGGGGCTGAAATAAGCTGCTGGTTGCCTGCGCACAGGGAAGCCTTGCGCACGGGCGGTTTGCCGGCTGTGCCGCGGTCCGATAGACGGGCTGCGGCGTGCGATACGGCCTGTGCCCGCAGGCGCTGCCTGCGGGCGCGGGCTTCTGCTTTTTCCACGCTTTCCGGGAAAAGGGAAAGGAGAATTTTTATGGGAGAGGTCATTTTTTCGATCTGCGTCGGGGGCTGCCTGGTGTTGTCCGGCATTGTGATGAACGTCGTGCTGGCCCGGGAAGAGAAGGGCCTCGGAAAAAAAGAAAAGGCTGAATAAAAGGGTTTTGGAAGGTCACGAGATAAGGAGGCGGGAACAATGAATATTTTTCTGGTCAGCGTGATTGTAAGTATCCTGGTCTATATGGGGATCGGCCTGTGGGCGGGCCGGTCGGTCAAGAATGTCAATGATTATTATGTCAGCGGACGCAACGCGCCCACCATCCTGATTTCCGGGACTCTTTTCGCGTCCATGCTGTCGGTTAACGGCTTTATGGGCGACCAAGGCTTTTGCTATACGGGCAATATTACCTCCCTGGTGCTCCTCAATGCCCTGTGCGCCTGCGGCTATGTGATCGGGCCGCTGGTGTTCGGGCGCTATCTGCGCCGCTCGGAGTGTTCCACCATGCCGGAATATTTCGGCGCGCGCTATCAGGATTTCCGCAACCGCAGGGTAGCGGGGATTATCACGGTCGTGTCGATCACGGCCTATCTGCTGGCTTCGATTACCGGCGTGGGCATTCTCATGCAGGAGCTGAGCGGGCTGCCCTATGAGCTGTGCCTGCTGATTGCGTGGGCGTGCTTTACAGCGTTTACTTTCTACTCCGGCTCAAAGGGCGTAATCCTGACCGACACCATGATGTTCCTGGTGTTCCTGTTCGGCTCCATCATTGCAGGCGTGTACATTTTCCGGGCGCAGGGCGGCGTTGGCGAGCTGCTGCACAACCTGATGAACAACCCGGGCATCCCGGACAACCTGCTGGATTATCATGGCAACATCCCCGGCACGGGCGCGTCCGACGTATTCGGCGCGGTGATGTACGCGGTCACAATGGGCATCATCTGGCTGATTACCGTGGCGGTGTCCCCCTGGCAGGCAGGGCGCAACCTGATGGCGAAAAGCGAGCATGTGACCTTCCGGGCGGGCGCGGTTGCAGCGGTATGCACGGTCGTGTTCCTGCTGTACCTGAACCTTGCGTCGGTGTCGGTGCTCAACCTGAACCCCAACCTGGAGGATCCGCAGCGCGTGCTGATCTGGGCATCCTTCAACGTCATGCCAAAGCTGGTCGGCACGCTGATGCTGGCGGGCATTATGGCGGCGGGCCTGTCATCGGCCTCGACCTTCCTGTCGGTCATCGGCTTTTCGGTCACATCGGATATTTTCCCGGTCAAATTCCGCGATGAGCGCCACCAGCTGCGCACGAGCCGCCTGATCATGCTGGCAGTCGGCGTGCTGGCGCTGGTGCTGTCCTATCTGGGGCTGGGCGGTGTGCGTGTGATCTCGTGGTTTGCCTCGACGATCATTGCGGCAAGCTGGGCGGTCCCCGGCATTGGCAGCGTGGTCAGCCGGAAGCTGTCGTCGACAGGCGCGCGCTGGTCGATGCTGGCAGGCTTCTTTGGGTTCCTGATCCCGAAATGCCTGGTCGGGTTCCATATCGCGCCGTTTGACAGCATCCTGATCAATTTCCTCGATCCATTTTTCGTTGGGCTTTACCTGAGCCTGCTGTTCGCAGTGATTGGCTCGGTGCGGTATCCGGTATCCCAAGGCGAATCCAATTACCGTTCGCGACTGCTGGCGCTCCCGCTGAGCGAGCAAGTCCCGGCGCAGTACCGGCGGGACCGGGCGTATGGCTGGGGGATGATTGCAGCGGGCGTGCTGACCAGCATTTTCCTGCTGGTGGGCTGGGCGCTGCCGTATAACGGCCTGCTCTGACGGGCGTTTCAAACGGGCGCTGACTGCTGGGCTCCCAGCCCGGCCGCCATTGCGGGATAAGCCCGGAAAAACATCCCGCCCGCAGGCGTAATGAAGTTTTTACTCGATTTTTTTACAAAAAAATCGCGGGTGCAGGGCAGAGCCCTGCCGCCGCCCGCGCAGGGCCCTAGGCAGAGCCCCGCCGTTGCCCGCGCAGGGCTGTGGAAAGGAGGGCGCGCATGCGCTACCTAAAAAAAATGGACCCCCGCTTTTTGCGGGGGATGTGTACGCTGGGCGGCATCCTGCTGTACGCATTGGCACTCGACCTGTTCCTGGTCGGGAACAATATCGCAGCAGGCGGCCTGTCGGGCATCGCCGTCGTGCTGCGGCAGTATGTCCCAATCAGCGTCGGCCTCATGATCTACATCATGAACGTGCCGATCCTGGTTGCCGCACTGGTCGTGAACGGCTGGAAATATACCGTGTGGACCATCGTAGGGGCAACCATCTATTCGGCAGTGACCGAGCTGTTTGCAGGCTGCCCCACGCTGACCCATGACCCGCTGGCAGCCGCGGTGTTCGGCGGCGCAATCTATGGGCTCGGCATGGCGCTGCTGACCTTCGGCGACGGCTCAACCGGTGGTACCGACCTGCTCAGCCGCCTGTTCGTCAAAAAATTCCCGTCGATGAGCGTTGGCAAAATGTGCATCGTGATCGACGGCACGGTCATTGTGCTTGCAATCCTGTCATTCGGCAATGTCGAGGTCGGCCTGTATGCCATACTGACCATCTTCGTCTGCTCGTGTGTGTACGACTGGATCATCCTGGGCTTCAAGCGCGGCTGTATCTGCCTGATCATTACCTCGCACGACGCACGGGAGGTCGCGGCGCCGCTGATGCAGGCGCTGCGGCGCGGCGTGACCCGCCTGAACGGCACCGGGATGTATGCAGGGCTCGAACGCAGCGTCCTGCTGGTCGCGGTGCGGCAGCAGGAGGTGCCAAAGGTCAAGACGCTCCTGCGCAGCCTCGATGAAGATGCGTTCGTTATGCTCCTCGGCGCAAACGAGATCATCGGCGGCAATTTCAAGATCAATATCTTCCCGGGGCTCCGTCCGTGAAACGCCCCCTTCACAGGCCCCGGCGGATGCCGGGGCCTGCCTGTTTCCGGCAGGGCACGCATAGTTGCTGTTTTGAAAGCTTTTGATAATTTTTATAGGAACTGTTGGGCAACTGAAGAAACGCCCGGTGGAAGGGCTTTTTGCGCCGGAAAATGCCGGATTCCTGCAATCCCCTTCAAAAACCGGCGCGTTTTGCAAGCGACGGGAGTGAAATAGCGCCAAAGGATGGTGCTGCACGGATTTTGTAACACACCCTTGCCAAGCTGGTTTTCTTGACTTTGCACCCGTTTTCTGCTATGATATTCGAGCAGGAGACAGGAAAGGGTCACAGGAAACCACCCTGCAATTGAGACCGCCCGCCCGGGCAGAAGGAGTACAAACGAATGAAAACGCGTCCTACGATCAAGGATATCGCCAATATGGTCGGCGTATCCGCTACGACCGTATCCTATGTCCTGAACCAGAATACCAACCATAAGATTTCTGACGCGACCCGCGATTCTATCCTGGAAGCAGCGTATAAGCTGCAATATGTCCCGAACGGCGCGGCGCGTTCGCTGCGCTATAACAGCAGCCACTGCATCAGCGTGGCGCTGGAAAAGTCACTGACCAATACGCGCTTCGGCGCACTGCTCCAGGGCATCCGCAATGGGCTGCGGCAGGAGGGCTACTGGCTGATGCTGTTCGATTTTGACAGCGCGGGCTCGCTGTACCCCGATTATCTGGAATGCGTCCTCCAGCGCCGCGCGGACGGCATCATTTATATTTCCTCCGACGGAAGCGACCCCGACCCGCGCTGGCGGGAGGCGATCGTTGCAAACAGCCTGCCCTTTGTGGCGTGCGACTGCTGCCCGCCCGAGCCGGAAATCGCTTCGATCAGTTTCGATTATGAGCGCGGCGCGTTTGAGATCGGCTGCCGCCTGTTCGGCGAGGGCGCAAAGCGCATCCTCTACTGGCGCCCGGATATCCAGACCGACCAGGAGCGCTACCGCGAGGACGGTCTGCGGCAGGCGGCGCGGCTGTACCCGGATTCCGAGCTGTCCGTGGCGACGCTGCCCTATGGCGCGGCAGGGGATGTGCTCTATCAGGAGCGCTATTCGGCGTTCAGCCAGATTTGCAAGCAGTATCTTGCACAGGATATCGTTCCCCGCATTGCGTCGTTTGAGCCGGGGGACGCAGTCGTGTGCAGCTGGGGCATTATGGTGAAGCACCTCAGCGCGGTGCTCAGCGGCGGGGAACGCCGTATCAAGCTGGCAAGCATGTCGGACGCCGAAGCGCCAGTGCTGCCCGAACCGCGTATCCTGACCAGCAGGCCGCGCTTTCTGCACGGCGGCGAAGCGTGCGCAAGGCTGCTGATGCAGCAGATCCGGGGCGAAAAGCCGGACAATAACCGGATTGTCATAGCGCCGGAAACCCCGCAGTATATGGAGCTGTAAAAAAGTGGGGCAGGGCACAACCAGAGTAAACGCCTGCGCAGGTGCAGGGCTTCCATACAGGGCGGCTGTATTATACAGCTGCCCTGCATTTTTGTGTGTCCGCTGCTGTTGGGCAGGTGTGCCGGTAAAAATTTGTTATGCTTATCGGTTTAACTCAGCAGGGTACAAGATATAGAGACGGCAGCGGCGAGACGAGAAAAGAGCTGATAGGG
>QXXE01000234.1 GCA_009911355.1 Clostridiaceae bacterium
CAGGGAACTCAAAGATATCTTCTCCGCTTTCCATATCCCTCTTCCTGTAGGTTAAAATCTTCGCGGGATTTTAGGTCGTTTATCATGGGTGTAGTCAGTTCCGAAAAATCCGTATACTTCTTTGCCAGAGCGAGGAACCGTTCCACATTGGCGGTGTCCTGCTCGAAGCTGTCCAGCGCCGATTCCGCCTCCGTGACGGACTGGCGGAGTGTCGTCTGCTCCTGCTCATACCCGATAAGCAGAGTGTCAAAGCGTTCCTCGCCGATGCGCCCCACCGCATAGGATTCGTACAGTTTTTTGATGATGGTGTCCAGTTCCTCACAGCGCCGCCTGTCCTTGTTCAGCTTGCGCTTCAAATCTTTCGCCGCCTGCGCCTGACGGACTTCGGACGCCGCCCGTACCTTCTGGATAAACTCGGCCTCGTTGGAAATGGCGTAGGCACTGGCGGAACGGATGGTCTCCAGGATCAGTGTCCGCAGAGCCTTGGTGGAGATGTGGTGATTACTGCAAGCACTGTCGTGAGATTGCCGGGCCAGCGTATAGGTGGAGCAGTCGAACCAGTCCGACGGGTAGGGCTTGGCAGCGTTTCCTCTCGACCGATGGTTATACAACTTTGCTCCGCAGTCGGCGCAGTAGAGAAGCCCGGTCAGGGGATTGGCCTCGCCGATGGTGTCGTGGCGGCGGGGCGTCTTTCTCAGCTTCTGGGCCAGCTCCCAGGTCTCCTTATCCACGATGGCCTCGTGGGTGTTTTCAAAAATCAGCCAGTCCTCCGGGGCGTGGACAACGGCTCGCTTGTCCTTGTAGGATTCCTTGTGAGAGCGAAAGTTGACCGCATGGCCCATATACTCCGGCTTGGAGAGGATTTGTCCGACCGCGAAGCCGTTCCAGCTGTAAGGCCGGGGGATGTCCTCTCTGCTTTTCCAGACGCCCCGTCCCTGCCTTGCAAAGTAAGTGGCAGGCGTTTCGACCTTCTCCTCGCAGAGCATCGTGGCAATTTCATAGGGGCCGTGGCCCTCAATGGTAAGCTGGAAGATACGCCGCACCACCGCCGCCGCTTCCTCGTCAATCAGCCAGTGGTACTTGTTATCCGGGTCTTTTCGATAGCCATAAATGGCGCAGTTGGTAGTAGGCTTGCCCGACTCACCCTTGACCCGGATGGCAGTTCGCTGCTTACGGCTCAGGTCCCTCAGATACCATTCGCTCATGATGTTGACAAACGGCGCAAACTCGCTGGAACTGGGGTCATCGCTGTCGATGCTGTTGCCGATGGCGATGAAACGCACCCCGAATTTGCGAAAGAGAACCTCCGTATAGAAACCGGTTTGCAGATAGTCTCTGCCGATTCTGCTCATGTCCTTCGTCAGCACCAGAGCCACTTTTCCGGCCTCAATGTCGGCCACCAGCCGTTTCCATGCCGGCCTGTCGAAATTCCCACCCGACCATCCGTCATCAGTGTAATGGACGATATTGGAAAAACTATGCTGGGCAGCGTAGCCCTCCAGGTACTTTTTCTGATTCACGATTGAATTGCTGTCCCCAGTAGATTCATCGTCACGAGAGAGCCTCTCGTATAAAGCCGTGATTTTCTCCTCAGTCTGCCTTGTGCTCATGATGCGCTCCTTTCAGACTGACGGCTCATCTGTGGTGCATCCATCATACCACGTTCCTCACCGTTTTGCAGCCCCTCATTTCGGATCATCCGCAAAATTTTTTCTTCCATCGTCTCGCCGCCGTTGTCGGAAAAGACCACCTTCACCTTATAGGTGGTGGAACCGATACGCCGGGTCATATACTGGCAGTTCTGATTGTCGTTGTTTTTCGTCATGGTGTCCTTTCTCATATCAT
>QXXE01000235.1 GCA_009911355.1 Clostridiaceae bacterium
GGAACCGATACGCCGGGTCATATACTGGCAGTTCTGATTGTCGTTGTTTTTCGTCATGGTGTCCTTTCTCATATCATTGAAACTCAAAAACAGAAATTTCTGATATGGGAAGCCGTTTCCCCGAAGCAGTTCCTGGCAGGCATATCCCTTTGCTGGTGCTGTGCCGTTGTGTCTCACCCTCGGTACGCTCGCTTTCGGTCATGGCATACTTTTCCGGCGTGATAGCTGCTCGGACGGTCATTCAGTTGTCGTTTTCGCCACCTTTCTGTTTCTGGATTTTTGGTTATGTATGAGAAAGGAAAAAGCAGATACAAAAGACCGCCCACGGATTTTTCCGCAGTCGGTTATGTATCTGCCAAATGAAATATGTGTATTATATAGACATCAGATATTCAGTTCAGATATGAACTCATTATAATCCAAACGTCTGTTCTTGTCAAGCCCCGCCGAAGAAAATTTTTGAGGGAGGCGGCGGACAGGCAGTCAGCGATGGTACAAATGCAAAGGAAAAACTCCCGCAAGGTCCCGCCCATAGGGGGAGCCTTGCGGAAGCCTGTACGCATTTGCACTAGTGCAAATGCCGGGTGAAAGTCATGTATAAAACGGTTCACCCTTGATGCTTTCCTCAGCGCGGTTTACAATGCTGTTCATTGCCTTGACCCATTCCCATTGTGACCGACGCTTCAAGTCCTTGGTCACGCCTTCGGCGGCGGTCATCTGCCTGATGATAAGCCGACAGCGTTCCTGCGCCTGCTCGTTAAGGTCGGCCAAATAGGTGTGCAGCTTGCCCGTCAAAATCAGATGGTTCAGCAAGAGCGGGTTCGTTTCTTCCAGATATGCCCGGTGCATCTGCCCCCACTTTCCGATGGGGCGGGCATCGTCCTCTGGCAGTTCAACAGCCGGGATGTAGTAGTCCCCGATCAGGACATAATCAAGGCCGTTTGTTTCGTCATGGATGCTTGGTTTTAATTCGCTCATAGTGTTTCCTCCGTCATTTCAGATGGTTTCGGTAGCGGCTACCGATAATACGATGCGAGTCTATCTCCTTTCCTACGACCGCAAGTCCTATTCACCACAAATGAGCCGCAGTCATATGTATTTGGTGGCAGAAACCACCCTCTACATAGTAACTCTCAGAAGAAATTTCTGGAAAGCTATGCCAGACAGTTAAAATTAACCAATATCCGGCACTACATTGACGATGACGAAAGCGGCAGATTTTTTGACCGTTCTGCCTACTCCCGCATGATAGAGGACGTGGAAAACGGCAAAGTCGGCGTGTGCATTATGAAAGACATGACCCGTTGGGGGCGCGACTATCTCCAAGTGGGAAACGCTATGGAGATTTTCAGACGGAACAACGTGCGCTTTATCGCGGTAAACAACGGGATAGACAGCGAAAAGCCCGACACATTAGAGTTTGCGCCGTTCATCAATATCATGTCAGAGTGGTACGCAAAGGACATCAGCAAGAAAGTGAAAACGGGCATTAAGACCAAAGGCATGAGCGGAAAGCCAATCGCAACCGAAGCCCCCTATGGTTATGTGAAAGCCCCCGACAACAAGGATTTTTGGTTGGTTGACGAAGAAGCCGCCGAAGTAGTCCGCCTTATTTTCCGCCTGTTTCTGGACGGGAAAAACCGAAACCAGATTGCCGTATATCTGAAAAATGAGCAAATCCCGACACCCATATTCTACATGAAAGACCGTGGGCGGGGAACGGCAAAAAGCAGGACGCTGAATGAGGAAAACCGCTACAAATGGAATAATGATATTGTCAATATTGGTTGACACTTTTTTTACAAGGATATCAATGCCTAAGCAGCATCCAGAGATTCATAGTA
>QXXE01000236.1 GCA_009911355.1 Clostridiaceae bacterium
GAAGCGCTGATTTTGAAAGCGGCGGCGGAAACCGGCTGCATCGTCACCGCCGAAAACCATCAGGTATCGTGCGGCCTTGGGTCGGCGGTGGCAAACCTGCTGTCGCAGAAGTGCCCCGTCCCGCTGGAACGCATCGGCATCCAGGACCGCTTCGGGCAAGTCGGCCCGCAGCCGTTCCTGATGGAGCAGTACAACCTGACGGCAAAGGATATCGCGGCAGCGGCAGTGAAAGCAATGTCGCGTAAGGTTTGATCCTTATTCCCGGCGTATGAAAATTCTGAATGTTAGAATTTTGCCAGGTAGGCTTCAAACACTGACAATACGCGCCTGTAAGATATGTTAACAGACAGAAAGCCCAGTTGATTGCAGAGGCGTAATTGTCAAATCAAAAGACGGATTATACAGAGCATTGTTCTGAATAATCATATATCTCCTTCGGCAATTTGTAGGGAAACGGCTGCGGAATACTGGCAGCTTCTGTGTTTTCAGGGGCTGTTGGTATTCTCACTGATACTTTCAATTTTTGTTCAGGCATAAAAAGACATTTAGAGTAATCGGCGAAAAGGTATTCGGTATCCGGCGCAGGTAAACCAACCTTAACAATCAGAAGGAGTAACCAGGTTAAGAGCCTGAAGAATCGCGGAAATCAGCTTATCCTTGATGCGAATACGCCATTTACGCAGGATGGATTTCAACTTTGCCCACATCTTCTCAATGGGATTCAGATCCGGGCTATATGGCGGCAGGTATAGAGGTATTGCACCTTTTGCCAGAATCAGTTCGCCCACAAAATTGCAATGGTGCGTCCTGAGATTGTCCATAATGACATAGTCCCCCTCATGAATCGACGGCAGAAGGACGGTTTCCAGGTATTATTTGAAACGTTCTTTTGTCGTGCCTCCTTCAAACGTCATACAGGCAAATTGACCATCCTGACGGATTGCAGACAGGACTGTTGTGCTTTTGGGGGTGCTGAACGGAGCATGATCCACCACTCGGGTCTTTCCCACAGAACGGCCATACCGTCGTATCAGGTTTGTGTTTACACCGCTTTCATCCAGAAAAACCAGCTTTTCTCCTGGTATTTCTTTCATGAGTTCTTTCCATTCCGCTCGCTTTTCCTGTACATCGGGGCCGCTCCTGTTCCGAAGCGTGAATCACCTTCTTCTTCAGCGAGTACCCCAATTTCTCGCGCACAATCCGACCCAGTCGGGATTCACTGATATCCAACTCCAGGTTCCTTATGAGTTCGCCAAAGGTAATATCCGGCTGTGCCTGGATTGCTTTGTCCACGCGTTCCAGATCTTCCTCTGACAGTTTCGGTTTGCGTCCGCAGTTGCCTGTCCGCGGTTCCACACTCCCGGTCTCCCGCATTTGCGCCGCCAGTTTGTACACTTCACGTTCGCTAACCCCATATGCCTGTGCTATCATCTTAGCGTTATGGGTTCGTTCATATCCCCTCACAAGCCGTTCCCGCGTTTCAATGCTTAACATCCTTTTTCACCTCGGACTCATTATACCTCTTCTTCCCGCTGTTTGTGAATAGTTTTTTGCCGATTGTTCTAATGCGAATCAAGAGTAGAAAAGGGTAGACAAACAGCGCAAAAGAGCAGAGAATGTAAGTATGTGGAAAACAAATCTCATAAAGCTCTATTGCGCTGTCTGTGACCATTATAGCACAATAGAAGCCGCAACACAACGTCAAAGCAATAATTTCCGTCCCCAATTCAGCGACGAGAAGTGTATTATTACTTTCGAGAAAAAAACTAGGAAAAGCGGAGCAACTATGGTATAATAGGTTGTATGGAATATATAGACTTG
>QXXE01000237.1 GCA_009911355.1 Clostridiaceae bacterium
CAGTGGTGACCGTTAAACGCGTGGAGAAAGTGCAGAAAAAGTTCCTGGGCCGTCCGGTGGAGGTGTGGAAGTTATATTTCACACATCCTCAGGATGTGCCTGCCATTCGCGATAAAATCCGCGAGCATCCGGCCGTGATCGATATTTACGAGTACGATATCCCGTTTGCCAAGCGCTACCTGATCGATAAAGGCCTGGTGCCTATGGAGGGCGATGAGGAGCTGAAGATGCTGGCCTTCGCCATTGCAACCCTGTACCATGAGGGTGAAGAGTTTGCCGAGGGTCCGATCCTGATGATCAGTTACGCCGATGAAGAGGGCGCCCGCGTGATTACATGGAAAAACGTTGATTTACCGTACGTGGATGTGGTGAGCACCGAGCGTGAAATGATCAAACGCTTCCTGCGTGTGGTTAAAGAAAAGGACCCTGACGTGCTGATCACCTATAACGGCGATAACTTCGACTTTGCCTACCTGAAAAAACGCTGTGAGAAGCTGGGTATCAATTTTGCCCTGGGTCGTGATGGCAGCGAGCCGAAAATCCAACGCATGGGTGATCGCTTCGCCGTTGAAGTGAAGGGCCGTATTCACTTCGACCTGTACCCGGTGATTCGTCGCACCATCAATCTGCCGACCTATACCCTGGAAGCAGTGTACGAAGCAGTGTTCGGCCAACCGAAGGAGAAAGTGTATGCCGAGGAGATTACCACCGCCTGGGAGACCGGTGAAAATCTGGAACGCGTTGCACGCTATAGTATGGAGGACGCAAAGGTGACCTACGAACTGGGCAAGGAGTTTCTGCCTATGGAAGCCCAGCTGAGTCGCCTGATCGGCCAAAGTCTGTGGGATGTGAGTCGCAGCAGCACCGGCAACCTGGTTGAGTGGTTTCTGCTGCGCAAAGCCTATGAACGTAACGAGCTGGCCCCGAACAAACCGGACGAGAAGGAATTAGCCCGCCGCCGTCAGAGCTACGAAGGCGGCTACGTTAAAGAGCCTGAGCGCGGCTTATGGGAGAATATTGTTTATCTGGATTTTCGCAGCCTGTATCCTAGCATTATTATTACCCATAACGTTAGCCCTGACACACTGAACCGCGAGGGTTGCAAAGAGTACGATGTTGCCCCGCAGGTGGGCCACCGCTTCTGTAAGGATTTTCCGGGCTTCATCCCGAGTCTGCTGGGCGATTTACTGGAAGAGCGCCAAAAAATCAAGAAGAAAATGAAGGCCACCATCGATCCTATCGAACGCAAACTGCTGGACTACCGTCAACGCGCCATCAAGATCCTGGCCAACAGCTACTATGGTTATTACGGCTATGCACGTGCCCGCTGGTACTGCAAAGAGTGCGCAGAGAGCGTGACAGCCTGGGGTCGTGAGTATATTACCATGACCATTAAAGAAATCGAAGAAAAATATGGTTTTAAGGTTATCTATAGTGACACAGATGGTTTTTTCGCAACCATTCCGGGCGCCGACGCAGAAACAGTTAAGAAAAAAGCAATGGAGTTTCTGAAGTACATTAATGCCAAATTACCGGGCGCCCTGGAACTGGAATATGAAGGCTTTTACAAACGTGGTTTCTTCGTGACCAAGAAAAAATATGCAGTGATTGATGAAGAAGGCAAAATCACAACACGCGGCCTGGAAATCGTTCGTCGCGATTGGAGCGAAATCGCCAAAGAGACACAGGCACGTGTTCTGGAAGCACTGCTGAAAGACGGCGATGTGGAAAAGGCAGTTCGTATTGTGAAGGAAGTGACCGAGAAACTGAGCAAGTATGAGGTGCCGCCGGAAAAGCTGGTTATCC
>QXXE01000238.1 GCA_009911355.1 Clostridiaceae bacterium
TATATATCCGACCAAATCGGCGAGCATACCGAACAAAGCGGATTGTTTTGCGATTTTCAACCCTTGATTCGCATTGACAATATCAATATACCCACCAGAGCCTGGTTTTCCCCTGCGGGGGGACGAGGGACGCGGGAACGAAAAAGCCTCTGGTCAGGATGGCCAGAGGTTACTTTTCCATATCCACTTTTTTCTCGCCCTTGCCCAGCTCCGGGGGCTGTTTCTCTTTCCACCCGTCCAGCAGGGCCATGATCTGGTCTTTCATCTGACGGGGCGTGGCCTCCTTGCCGAAATACTTCTCCAGTTCAGCGCCGGAAATAATCACAGAAATATCCTCCTTTTTCTTTTCTTCGCTCAAAATCGCGTCAATGGCGTCTGGGTTCAGCTTGTTGTCCTTGTCCAGCTCCCGGAGCCGCTTGGCCTGCCCCTGGGACGGGGAGGACTGCTGGCCCTCAATGGAAACGGCGATATACTTCTGGTGCTTGGGCCGGATTCGGGAGATTTCCACGGCGGGGGTGAAAGACAGCTTGCCAGCGTCCATGACCTCTTTCAGTTCGGGAACGAGGTCGTTCAGCCAGAGATACCGCTGTACGGTTTTCACGCTCATGCCGTTGCGCTGGCCCACACTTTGCAGGGAGAGCTTGCCCGCCTCGTCATCGTCACCCCGCGCCCCCTGGTGCTTGATGGCCTCATACTGCTGTTGCAGGGCCGCCGCCTTTTCGCTGGGCAGGAGCTTTTCCCGGTGGCGCAGGTTGTCATCCGTCATAGCGAGGACGGCCTGATCGTCCGTCATTTCGCGGATGATACAGGGCATATTCCCAAACCCGGCCAGCTCACTGGCCCGCTGGCGGCGGTGGCCCGCGATGATTTCATAGCCCCCGCCCTCGCGGGGACGCACCAGCGCGGGCTGGTTCACACCGCCGGAGCGGACGGACTCCACCAGCCCCTGCATTTCCGCATCGTCCCGCACACCAAAGGGATGATCTTTGAACGGGTGGAGGTCGGAGAGGTTCAGATAGACAACTTCCTCTTTTACGGCGCGGGTCGCGTCACGGGGCTGGGCAGGTTCAGGCGGAGGGGCCGGAGCCTCTTCCTTGGCGGGGGTGGGGGAGCGCCCTTGCCGGGGGTGGCCCGCTTGCCCTTGCCGGGGGCCTTGGCGGTCTTGCCGGGCGCGGCCTTGGTAGCGCGGCCCTTGGCCGTTTTCTTTTCCCCAGCCTCCGGCGCGGCCCGGTCTGCCTTGGGCGGGCGACCACGGCGGGCCTTCTTCTGCTCCGCTTCAATTTCCGCCAGGGGCCGCTCCCATTCCTGCTTGGTGTACTCGGTAACGGAGCCAGCAGCGCCCTGCTCCGGGGGAGCCTCCCCAGGGGCGGGGGACTCCGGCCCGGTCTTGCCAGCCTCCGCCCGCACGTCCGACAGGTCGATCACCTTGTCGGAGGGGGCGGAGCCGTTGTCCATGCCGGGGATCACCGCCTGTTCCGTCTGCTCCGGCGCGGGAGGGCCGCCCGGCGCTTCCGGCGTGGCGTTAGTCTTGGTTTCATCTGCCATGCTTGCAAATACCTCCTTGTCTCGATTTTGGTCGCATACCCTGGTGGCCAGGGTTCAGGTTTTTTCCGCCGCATACAAAAACACCGCCTATTGTCCCGTTAGGCGGTGTTTTGTGTAAGGTTGGTAGCACTTTTTTGCTTCTTTTCCCTGTATGCCCTTGTCAAGTGATGTTTTCAATATTGGTTGACACTTTTTTTACAAGGATATCAATGCCTAAGCAGCATCCAGAGATTCATAGTATCTCTGTCGT
>QXXE01000239.1 GCA_009911355.1 Clostridiaceae bacterium
AGCGCCGCTTCAACAGCGTTCTTGTCGTCAGGGTTGATGATGGTTGCCATAGAAGCGCGGTTCAGGGTGCCGTCGGGATTGACCGCAACCTTGCCGGAGGTGTCCGGGACCTGCTTTACACATACGATAACTTTCATAGCTTCAGAAATCCTCCCTTGTCAATTATCTCAGCAGCTGGCCGGCGATGACCATTCTCTGTACCTGCGAAGTGCCCTCGTAGATCTCGGTGATCTTGGCGTCGCGCATCATGCGCTCGACGGGATACTCACGGGTATAGCCGTAGCCGCCGAAAATCTGCACGCACTTGGTGGTAACGTCCATAGCGGTTTCCGCTGCGAACAGCTTTGCCATAGCGGCTTCCTTGGTGTAGGGCAGGCCGTGATCCTTATTAAATGCTGCGCGGCGCACGAGCAGGCGGGCAGCTTCGATGCTGGTCTCCATGTCGGCGACCATCCACTGCAGGCCCTGGAAAGCGGACAGGGGTTTACGGAACTGTACGCGCTCCTTCATGTAAGCGATTGCCTGATCAAGAGCGCCCTGGGCGATACCGAGCGCCTGGGAAGCGATACCGATACGGCCGCCGTCGAGGGTCGTCATAGCGATCTTGAAGCCGCCGTTCTCCTTACCGAGCAGGCGGTCAGCGGGCAGATGGACGTTCTCAAAGATGAGCTCGCCGGTCTGGGAGCCGCGGATACCCATTTTATGCTCGATCTTGCCGATGGTAAAGCCAGGATCGTTGATATCCATGATGAAAGCGGAGATGCCCTTGTTGCCGAGCTTCTTATCGGTCATTGCAAAGACGATATAGGTTTCTGCGCAGCCTGCGCCGGTGATAAAGACCTTGGAGCCGTTGATGATGTAGGAGCCGTCCTCCTGCTTCTCGGCGATGGTCTGCTGAGCGGCGGAATCGGTGCCGGCGTTGGGCTCGGTAAGGCCGAACGCGCCCATTTTCTGACCGGAGATCAGGGGGCGGAGCCACTTTTCCTTCTGCTCGGGAGTGCCATACTTGAAGATGGGCCAAGCGCACAGGGTTGCATGCGAAGAAAGGATACAGCCGGTGGTACCGCAGAAGCGGGATGCCTCTTCAATCGCGATCGTGTAGCAGATCGTATCGCCGCCGGAACCGCCCAGCTCCTTGGGGAACTGGATACCCAGCAGGCCGTATTTCTGGAGCTTATGTACCAGATCCCACGGATACTGCTCGGTTGCGTCGGTTTCTGCTGCAATGGGCTCGATCTCATTCACCGCGAATTCACGGCAGAGCTTCTGCATCATTGCCTGTTCTTTTGTCAGCCTAAAATCCATGCCATTAAACCTCCCAAAAATGAATTGTCAGATGTTTGTAAATACGGGCACAAAGCCTGCTTTGCACCAAAAGCCGCTTCCG
Organism: Clostridiaceae bacterium; assembly: GCA_009911355.1. Lineage (GTDB taxonomy): Bacteria > Bacillota > Clostridia > Oscillospirales > Butyricicoccaceae > QXXE01. The sequence continues at coordinate 1,388 of QXXE01000239.1, forward strand.
GCATATGCTGTGGGAATTCCCACCAGATACCACCCCCAAAACGTGGAACCGATGAAAAATACCGACGATATCCCGGCAGCGCGAAGCGGCGGCGCACCTGAAAAAAGGAGCAGTCGCCCCGCAAAAGGCTCTTCGTGCAGAGCATTTGTATTTAGGACACACCTTACATGGTAGCATGTCTACTCAATATTATATACAATTCCGGCGATTTGTCAATGTTCCACGACTGATTTCCTATCGAACCTGCATAAAAATTTCCATTCACATCGCGCCTGCGCAGCGAGCGGCGGGGCTCTGCCACTGCACCTCGCGCCTACGCGGCGAGCGGCGGGGCTCCGCCCCTGCACCCCGCGCCTGCGCGGCGAGCGGCAGGGCTCCGCCCCTGCACCCCGCGCCTGCGCGGCGAG
>QXXE01000240.1 GCA_009911355.1 Clostridiaceae bacterium
GCGCGCCATGCCCTCCGGGCTTTGGGGGAAAGGGAGGAGACGGCGACCATGATTTCGGCTTTGCCGCCGATTTCGCGAGAATTACGCTTAATCTGATATTGCTCTGGGGTACGTTGAACCCTAGCCAGCATACCTCGATACTTAAGCCCTTCCAAGTCAGCCGCTTGTTGTAGTGCAATGTATACGTCCTCCATGATCTCCCTCCTTTCGGCAAAATGTAGCTTATAGTTGGTTAGATTGCCGATAATCAAGATCGAGGGCGGCAACGATGGGGGCAAAATATTTTTCGCCGGAGCGCACACCGTGCAGAATGTAGCTAAGATATTCCGGTGATGTGCCGATCTGCGCCGCCAACTCGGTTTTAGTCATATCCTGCTCAATAAGTGCCTTTACAACCGTCTTGCCAAAATCGGTAAGCCTATTTTGTTTTCTTGCCATTGCTGTCCCCTCCTTTCTCAAATGGCGCTGTGGAATGTTAAAACACCTTCAATTCGACGACTTTCACCCGCAAATAGCCGTCCGTCTGCTCGAAGGTGAGGCTTCCGACGATTTCACGGCGTATGGTGTGGAAAAAGTCAACCCGGATGACCTTGCCGAAGGTGGAAACCGGCATGAGAACGATATAACCGGAATAAATACCTTTCGCAAGCTCTGTAAAGCGCTCCAGGCCCGTCCCTATAGGGATGCTGCGCTCCTTCTCGATAAGCCCGCGAAGCGTGTTTGCCGCCAGAGCGCGCCCCTGGCACTCATTCGGGGTAACGCCCGGGAGCCAGAAATGCCAGAAGGTGAGCACCTGTTCTGCGAGGGTGAGCGCGTCCGTTTGCTGTGCGGAATTCTCAAAAATGTTGCCCGTGATTCGGGTATCAACCATTATCGCCGCCCCCTTCCTTGTTCGGAACGCGGGCTTCCATCGGGTGCTGCTGGCGGTATTTCCGGACGGCCTCATTGTAGCAAAGCATTTGCTCCAAACAGCGGTATTCGCGCTGAATCCGGCGCGAGAGCCAGCGGCGCGGAAAGCCACTTAAAAGGTCAAGCTGTTCGTCCGTTTCAAGCACCATCTGGAATGTGTTGCGGAAGATGATGCAGTCATTCTCTGGGCAGTCCTTCAACAGCTGTATCCCGAGTGCGTAAATTTTAGGATAAGTCGGGTGATCCGAGGGCGGGTGCTGGAAATTGGTGCGTTCAGGGTTGTCCGGTTCCTCTGGCGAGGGCTGGTTGGCGTATTCCTCAATTTCCTTGATCAGGCTTATGAACGCTTGCAGGTCTTTGTGCTGTTCATGGGATAAATGCGGCATATTGCAGTTTAGCGGCAGGGCAGCGTCGACTTGAAAGCGTTCGTCGCTGATCTCCACGACGCCTAAATCCGTCAAGGCTCTTGTATAGCCATAAAGCCGCTGGGTCGTGATAAGGTCGCCGAGGCCCGGAACGGTACAGTTTTCATTGACAGCTTTCAGCGTTGACTTTTCGGCGTTGAACAGGCTAACTGGGTCGATCTCCTCCTCGGAGCTGTCCGTATCGGTCTCTTTCACGATCGTGATCTTGACCTGCGGTTCGTCGACGTCCTGCTCGGCTTCCAGGCTGTGGGCCTGCTCGATCGCTTCCTCAAGGGTGTCGGCGCTGTCAAATTCCATCACATCACGGTCAATGTCAAGGACTCCAGTGTACTGCTCTGCGTCGATCACGCCGAAGCTGCCGAGCCCTGTGCCCTCGTTCAGGCGCTTTTCGCGATCGTTGAACCGCACGACCAGATAGCCGTTGATCTTCTTGATTTTTCTCATTTTTCTTGTCTCCC
>QXXE01000241.1 GCA_009911355.1 Clostridiaceae bacterium
AACAGCATCAAGAGTGCGGTTTCGGGCGCGGTAAGCTGGTTTTTCCAGTCCGGGCAGCGGGTGGTTTCCACCTTTGCGAACGGCATCCGCTCCGCGTTTGGCGGCGCTGTTACAGCGGTGAAGGGCGGGTTACAAAATATTCGCAATATGCTTCCCTTTTCTGACGCGAAAGAGGGGCCGCTGTCCACGCTCACCCTGTCTGGGCAGCGCACCATGACCACCTACGCGCGCGGACTGACACTGGAACAAAACGCGCCTGCCGAAGCAGTGCGGCAGGGGCTTTCCGGAATACAGGCAGCGCTTTCCAGCGAACCGGCCACGCTGGATTGGCCGGCATTCTCTTACGAGCCTGCCCCAAAAGTCAGCCTGCGGGATAAAAACAGCAGCCGCAGCGGCGAGGAATCGGATCGCGTCAGCGGGAATGACAGTGCGAAAAGCGTGATCATCCAAAAGCTGCTGTTGCAGGTCGATTTGAAGAAGATCAAAGACCTGCAAATGCTGCTCACGCTGTTGCGGGAGGTTGAAGACTACGCGAATGCAAACGGCGACATTGATCCAGAGGGCGACCCGGACGCGGCCTATGCGCCCGCATAAAGGAGGGCGGCCATGATTTATGTAGAAGACGAACGCATTAAGCTCAACGGGGTTGTCCTCCCTGGCCTGCTCAAAAGCATTGAGGTCACGGAAGGCGCCAAGGTCGACGAGCAGGAGGTGGAAGGCAGCGCGACCAAGCCCAAGCAGGCGACCGGCTACGAGGACGCGAAGGTCAACATCGAGCTGATCCTTGACGATACCCAGACCCAAACCAAATATGAGCGCTATGAGGTGCTGCGGGCCGTGTTCCGTTCCCCTGGGCAGGAGGTTCCGCAGCCCATCCCGATTGTCAGTGAGGACACCGCCGCGCACGGCATCGAAAAAGTGATTTTTAAGAAGCTGACCCACAAGTACGAAAGCAAGAAATCCCAGCTCACCGCAAACCTTGAACTATGGGAATACATCCCACAGACGATCACGGCGGTAAGGGTTTCCGGCTCGGGTACGGCGGCAGGCTCCCGTACAGGTTCAGGCAGCCTCAATGCGGACTACCAAAACTACCTTGGCAGCCGTGGGGCGGCGGCTTCCGGCCCTTCCGGCCTTTCCGGAATGTCCAGCGCAATCAGCGCGGGGCTGTCGGTCACGAACCAGAAGTACCTGAACCCAAAGCTTGACAAATCCCCGGCGTTTGACAGCGCGGGCATCCTCGGGGCGCTGGACGCGGTTTCAAGGCTGCCGTTTTAGGAGGGAACCCATGCAAACAACCGAGCTTTATTATCCACAGATTGCGGCGCACGCCGGGGGATACACCTTTGAAAGTGGTATTGAGGTGGAAATCTATTCAGACGAAACATCTTATTTCGACTGGGCGAAAATCCGGTTTACGGGACAGTACAAGCCGAAGATCACCTTACCGCGCAAGGCTCCCGGCTCGATCGAAATGGGCTACAACGGCGCACTGGATGAAGTTTTTTCCGGCTTCGTCGCGAAGCAGTACGACGGCGGCGCTTACGTCAACGAGGTCAACCTGAAGGACGAAATGCTGCTGCTCGAGGAAACCGTCATAAACGACACCTTTATGGATTCCACGCCGCAGGAGCTCATTACTTATTTTCTTGCGCGGGCGGGTATTTCAAAAATGAAGCTGGCAGGCAAAAGCTATCCCGTGCGGCGGCAGCTGCCCATCCGGCAGCAGAGTGTCGTGCAGGCGATCAACACGGTCAACGCCGCGTGGGGGATTCA
>QXXE01000242.1 GCA_009911355.1 Clostridiaceae bacterium
ACGGCAGCGATTACCGCTATGCTGAGGATGTGCGCGTGCGTAACAAAATCATCCGCGAAATGCGGAAGAAGGGCCTGTTGCTGCTCAACGACGATATTGACGTAGAGGATATCCAGAATGAGCTTGAAGCGCGCGCCAAGTTCATTTCGATCCCCCTTGACCGCATGGTCGAGGACAAGGAGATCAGCAGCTATGAGACTACGGTGCTCCCAGGCCACGAGGAAACCTTTTTCGAGGATGAAACGCTGTGGCTCAAGGTGCGCTACAAATCGCGCGGCTACATCCGTGAGATCGACATTGACCTGGGGCGCGCGCCGATTACCGCTTAACGGAAGGAGGATCAGCCTATGTCACTGAAAGTGAACGGGAAAGCCTATGACTGGGGCGATGTTGACGTGAAGATTCCCGGCCTGGAATTCGTGCCGCAGGAAATCAGCTATGACGATGAGTTTGAGCGTGAGGAGGCTTACGGCTACGGGCACAGGCCGCGCGGCTACGGCGACGGCAACTACAAATCGTCCGGCAAGGTCACGATGCTGCGCGACGATTACGACGCTTTGCTGGATTACTGCAAGGCGCAGGGTACACCCTTTTACGAGATGGATTTCCCGTCTGTTGTGGTTTCTTACGCCAATGACGGCGACCGCACCCGGCAGGATGAGTTAAAAAAGGTGAAGTTCACAAAGCGTTCGCACAAGGCTTCACAAGGCGACAAAAGCCTGAGCGTCGATATTGATTTCATGATCGTCGGCGGCATTATTGAGGACGGCGTCGAACCGCTTTAAGGACAGGATAAATGAGAATTTTGGAGGTTACAGTATGAACGAAAATAACGTGATTGCGCCAAAGGGCATCAATACGCTTGCACCGCAGGCTTCCGACGAAGACGCGCTCAAGGCGAAGTATGGCAAGGTTTACCGCGTGGGGCTGACCATCCCGGTTGACGACGAGCATGAACAGGAATTCGCTTACTTTTTCAAACGGCCCAGCATCACGAGCTACGACCGCTACGTCAAGACCGCTTCAAAGGTCGGCATCACAAAGGCAAGCCGTGCGTTTATGCTGGACTGCGTAACCGACGAGGACCGCGAGCGCCTGACCGCCGACATGGAGGAATACCCCGGCGTAGGCATCACGGTCGGCGGCAAGCTGACCGAAATCCTTGGCCTCACCGATTCGGTAAATTTGAAGCGGCTCTAAGCGGGAAGATCGCGGAGGTGCGGGAAAGCCTGGTGGAACGCGGGCTGCTGGAAATCTACCGTTTTCTCCCTCCGCCCCTCTTAGAGCGGTTTGACCCGGAACAGATCACCGATATCGATGAATTCCTCAGCTTCCTGGCAAAAGCCCGCGTGGTACAGGAGATGGAGGAACACATTCTCGCAAGGGCCATTTCGGCAGTGTTTTCCGAGGGATAGCGCAGGGAGGTGAAACGCATGTGAGCCTGGAATCGGTATTTAAGCTGTCGCTTGTGATGAACATGATCGACAATCTGACCGGCCCGATGGCGCGGGTTTCGTCAAGCGTTGGCGAAAGCGTTTCGCGGCTGGATTCCTTGAGCGCAGGCTTTGGCAGCGCCGCGAAAACCGGCGCGGTCATGGCGGCGGTGGGGAGCCAGATTGCGGGCGCGGCGCTGGCCCCAGTCGAGGCGACCTTCGAGACGCAGCGGGCGCTTGGTGAGCTGTCCTCGCTTGGCGTGCGCGACCTGGACGCGTTGGAAACCGCCGCCCGCAGCTTCTCCGACCAGTGGAGCGGCACGTCGAAGGCCGATTTTAT
>QXXE01000243.1 GCA_009911355.1 Clostridiaceae bacterium
AACAGCATCAAGAGTGCGGTTTCGGGCGCGGTAAGCTGGTTTTTCCAGTCCGGGCAGCGGGTGGTTTCCACCTTTGCAAACGGTATCCGCTCCGCGTTTGGCGGCGCTGTTACAGCGGTTAAGGGCGGGTTGCAACATATTCGCAATATGCTTCCCTTTTCTGACGCGAAAGAGGGGCCGCTGTCCACGCTCACCCTGTCTGGGCAGCGCACCATGACCACCTACGCACGCGGACTGACGCTGGAACAAAACGCGCCTGCCGAGGCGGTGCGGCAGGGGCTTTCCGGAATACAGGCAGCGCTTTCCAGCGAACCGGCCACGCTGGATTGGCCGGCATTTTCTTACGAGCCTGCCCCAAAGGTCAGCCTGCGGGATCAAAACAGCAGCCGCAGCGGCGAGGAATCGGATAGCGTCAGCGGGAATGACAGCGCGAAAAGCGTGATCATCCAAAAGCTGCTGTTGCAGGTCGATTTGAAGAAGATCAAAGACCTGCAAATGCTGCTGGCGCTGCTGCGGGAGGTTGAAGACTACGCGAATGCAAACGGCGACATTGATCCAGAGGGCGACCCGGACGCGGCCTATGCGCCCGCATAAAGGAGGACGGCCATGATTTATGTAGAAGACGAACGCATTAAGCTCAACGGGGTTGTCCTCCCCGGCCTGCTCAAAAGCATTGAGGTCACGGAAAGCGCCAAGGTCGACGAGCAGGAGGTGGAAGGCAGCGCGACCAAGCCCAAGCAGGCGACCGGCTACGAGGACGCGAAGGTCAACATTGAGCTGATCCTTGACGATACCCAGACCCAAACCAAATATGAACGCTATGAGGTGCTGCGGGCCGTGTTCCGCTCCCCTGGGCAGGAGGTTCCGCAGCCCATCCCGATTGTCAGTGAGGACACCGCCGCGCACGGCATCGAAAAAGTGATTTTTAAGAAGCTGACCCACAAGTACGAAAGCAAGAAATCCCAGCTCACCGCAAACCTTGAACTATGGGAGTACATCCCACAGACGATCACGGCGGTAAGGGTTTCCGGCTCGGGTACGGCGGCAGGCTCCCGCACAGGTTCAGGCAGCCTCAATGCGGACTACCAAAACTACCTTGGCAGCCGTGGGGCGGCGGCTTCCGGCCTTTCTGGAATGTCCAGCGCAATCAGCGCGGGGCTGTCGGTCACCAACCAGAAGTGCCTGAACCCCAAGCTTGACAAATCCCCGGCGTTTGACAGCGCGGGCATCCTCGGGGCGCTGGACGCGGTTTCAAGGCTGCCGTTTTAGGAGGGAACCCATGCAAACAACTGAGCTTTATTATCCACAGATTGCGGCGCACGCCGGGGGATACACCTTTGAACGCGGCATTGAGGTGGAAATCTATTCAGACGAAACATCTTATTTCGACTGGGCAAAAATCCGGTTTACGGGACAGTACAAGCCGAAGATCACTCTGCCGCGCAAGGCTCCCGGCTCGATCGAAATGGGCTACAACGGCGCACTGGATGAAGTTTTTTCCGGTTTTGTCGCAAAGCAGTACGACGGCGGTGCTTACGTCAACGAGGTCAACCTGAAGGACGAAATGCTGCTGCTCGAGGAGACCGTCATAAACGACACCTTTATGGATTCTACGCCGCAGGAGCTCATTACTTATTTTCTTGCACGGGCGGGCATTTCAAAAATGAAGCTGGCAGGCAAAAGCTATCCTGTGCGGCGGCAGCTGCCCATCCGGCAGCAGAGTGTCGTGCAGGCGATCAACACGGTCAACGCCGCGTGGGGGATTCA
>QXXE01000025.1 GCA_009911355.1 Clostridiaceae bacterium
CTGCCCTCTGGACTCCCGGCCCTGCGCAGGCTGCGCCAGAGGGCCCTGCCCTCTGGACTCCCGCGATTTTTTTGAAAAAAAATCGAGTAAAAACTTCATTCCGCCTGCGGGCGGGGCCAACCGGTCAACGTCTCCCTTTGATCCCATTTTGCGGGGGAAGTGTGTCAAATAAGGGGGTCAGGGGGTATTGGGCCGTGTGGCGGTAAACGCCGACCAGCCGCCCGCCGCGTCCCGCGACAGGTTTTCAAAGCCCTGTCCGCGCAGCGCCGCTTCCACCTCGTCCGCCCGCCCGTCAAGGATGCCCGAGCAGATAAGCGTCCCGCCGGGGACCAGCTTGTCCCGGAACATCGGGGCCATGCCAATAATGATATCCGCGACGATATTCGCGCAGATAATCTCATAGCCGTTGCCGATTTCCTCCGCAAGCGCCGCGTCCCGCAGCGCGTCGCCGTGCAGCATGCGGCCGATTGCAACGCCGTTTTTCGCGGCGTTCTCCGCTGCGCACGTGAGGCAGTGTTCGTCGATGTCGACCGCTGTGTCGGCCTTTGCGCCCAGCATCGCGGCCGCGATCGCGAGGATGCCCGAGCCCGTCCCCATATCCAGCAGCCGCTCGCCGCCCTTGACCGTTTGCTCAAGCGCGCGGATGCACAGCTGTGTGGTTTCATGGCTGCCCGTGCCAAACGAGGACGCTGGATCGATTTCGAGGATCTGCCGCCCATCCTGCGCTTCGCATTCCTCCCATGACGGCTTGATGAGGAACCGCTCGCCGACCGGGAAGGGCTTGAAATACTGCTTCCAGCCCCATTCCCAGTCCTCCTGGCGGGTTAGCGCCACCGATGTTTCCAGACGGCCCCATGCGTCCGCTTCGTCGCGTGCTTTCAGCCCTGCGAGCCGCGCGTCCAGCTCGGCAAGCCGGGCTGCCCCGTCGTCCGAATCGGGGAGGTATATTTTGATCTTGGTTTCCTGCGTAGACAGCTCCTTTTTCAGGTTTTCGTCTACATAGTCCCAGTAGATTTCAGTGCTTTCGAGGAACTCCGCAAAGTCGGCTGCGTCCTCCAGCGCGTAGCCGTAGATTTCCATCTCATCCAGCAGCCCGGTAACCGGGTCAATGCCCGCCGTTGAGGTGAAAATGGTGACTTCCTTCCAGTCCATAGCGCTCCTTTCCGCAAGGGCCTGTATTGGCAATGCGTGCCCACCGGCTTTCCATACAGGATCTTACCCTCACATCCGTAAAAACTTCCCATAGCCTGCTGCCGCCCGCTCACGGCGCACCCCGTCCCCGCCGCAGCGGAGAAAGGGTTTCCAAAGGGGCTAGCCCCTTTGGCGCTGTCCGCGCAGGACGCCGCCCGGCGAGGGTGCCCCCGTCCCCGCCGCAGCGGACGCCGCCCGGCGAGGGCGCCCCCGTCCCCGCCGCAGCGGACGCCGCCCGGCGAGGGTGCACCCGTCCCCGCCGCAGCAGACGGACGGCTTACAAGCAGATCAGCCCGTATTTCTGTTCAAAATAGCGTAAAATTTCCGGCTCCAGCTCCCATGTGCCGTCATAAACCGCAATCCCATAGAACGCCCGCAGCGCCTTTTCCAGCAGCTCCGGCGTCTCCGCACACAAGCATACGGGACGCGCGAGCATGTACAGGTCGTCCTCCAAGTCCTGCACGCCCTCCTCGTCCTCGAGCACTAGCTTGAGCACCGCCGCCTCCTCGTCCTCGGCTTCCAGCAGGCTTTCGTACAGGCGGTGGTCGCAGACGATCTCGTCCGAAACGTCGACCGTCGGCGCGATAAAGTGCGCGTCGCGCCCGTCCGGCACAAGCAGCACGTCGTCGTGGTCGCGCTCCGCGCCGCGCCAGCCACCCCAGCCCTCCAGCGCTTCGCGCAGCCCTTCCTCCGGCTCGCCGGGGGCCGGGGCGAACAGCTCCACGCCCGCGAGCGCGATGCCGTCCCGCAGCCACTGCGCAGGCAGGCGCGCGCCCACCGACAGCCGCGCATAGGGCGCAAGCCGTTCGAGCGCTTCGGACAGCTCGTCCGGCCTGCGCGCGCCGACCAGCAGCGTACTCACGCCGATGCGTTGCAGCACGCCCGCCGCCGCAACAATGTCGGTGCCGTCCGCCATGCGCCCGCCGTCAGCCGTTTCCAGCTCGGCGATCAGCGTTTTGCCGGTCAGGTCAGTCATTGCAAGCACGCAGGCGCGCAGCGCACGGAAATCCTCCGCGCCGTGCAGCAGGAAAAAGTCGGCGGGCTGCTGCGCGTCCCTGCGGAACAGCTTTTTGCAGCTGGCGATATACCGTTCAGTCTTGGGCGGTTCAAGCCCTTCGGGCACGGGCGGGCAGCGCAGCGCGTAGCCCTGCGGCAGATGCCCGTCCGGCGCGCCGTCCGAGGGGCAGGCGGCCAGCCTGCTGCCCAGCTGCGATAGGATGAGATATCGTCGGGGAATTGGCTCCATGTTCAGTTCTCCTTATCTTCCGTCGGTTTGATACGTGCGCCTGCGGCGCGTGATACCGCCCATCTATGGTGTGTGATGCCGCGCGCCTGCGCCTTGTGATGCCGCGCGTCTGCTGTGTGTGATGCCGTGCGCCTGCGCCGTGTGATGCCGCGCGGCTGCGGTGTTGTGATGCCGTGCGCCTGCGCCGTGTGATGCCGCGCGGCTGCGCCGTGTGATGTCGCGCGGCTACGGTGTGTGATGCCGCGCGGCTGCGCCGTGTGATGCCGTGCGGCTGCGGCGTGTGATGCCGTGCGGCTGCGGCGTATGATGTCGCGCGCCTGCGCCGTGTGATGCCGCGCGGCTGCGGCGTATGATGTCGCGCAGCTGCGGCGTATTATGCCGCGCGTCTGCGGCGCGTTATGCCGCGCGCCAGCTGCCGTCAGCCTGCGGCGTATAGCGCAGCGGCTTCGCCGCGTCCTTGCGCGCACGCTCAAGCGCCTGTTCCAGCGCGTTGTCCACGTAGCTGTCCGAGACCGTGGAAAGCGCGCCGTCGAGCGTTTCCAGCATCCCGGTATCGGCGCACAGCGTCTGCGGGAGCCCCATTTTCTGTTGGAAGGCGCGCACTGCGCCGAGCACCTCGGCGTTGAGCGTATCGCCTGCCGTATCCAGCAGGCCGAGCAGGCGCAGCCGTTCGGTGAGTGCGCGAACCGGCTCGCCCTGCTCGCCGAACAGCAGCGGGCGGCTGGTTTGGAGGGCGGGCATCCCGGCGAGGTATTCGGAGACCTCCGCGACCGGCTTGGCTTCCACGTTCGGGGCGATGCCCTTGCCTTCCCAGACGCCGCTTTTGGGGGCGCTCATTTCCATTGTGGTAATGACGAGGCTGTCCCCGCTCGCGAGCTTGAGGTGGTATTGGCCCTGCGACTTGCCGTAGGTTTTTTCGCCGATAAGCACGCCTGCGCCGTTGTCCTTGAGGCAGGCGGCGACCATTTCGGCCGCTGAGGCGGTGCCGCCGTCAACCAGCACGTAGAGGCCGTTGAGGGGGAGCCCGCCGCCGTCGCTGCTGGAAACCTGGGAGCCGCCCTGGTCGCGCCGCCAGCGGCAGGTGACCATTGTGACCGGTTTCGTGAGGATTTTGTTGAGCACTTCAAGCCCTGCGTCGACCAGTCCGCCGCCGTTGCCGCGCAGGTCGAGGATGACGGCGGCGGTATTTTTTTCATCCAGCCCGTCCCAGATTTCCACGAAGTGGGCCGCGTCGTCCATAGTGCCGAAGGCTTCGATGCGGATATATTCGATGCCGTCGGAGAGGGTCTGTGACCAGACGTAGTCGCCGTAGATTGCGCGGCGGCGGACGGAGAAGGACATTTCGCGTCCTGCGCGGGTGATGGTGAGGTCGGCGGAAGAGCCGGGCTCGCCGCGCAGCAGTTCCCCGGCTTCCTCGAGGGTTTTGCCGGCAAGCGGGGTACCGTCGACGGCGGTGAGCACGTCGCCTGCGAGGATGCCGGCTTCTTTGGCGGGGCCGCCGAAGTTGACTTCGCGGATGACGACGCTACTGTCCTGCATGGTAACGGTGATACCGATGCCGACATAGTCGGTGGTCAAGGTGCTGAAGCTGTTGCTGTAGTCCTCTTGGGAGAGGTAGAAGGAGTGGGTATCATGCTGTTCAAGGATTTCGTTGACGACCTCGGTGAAGTCCTCGCCGCCGTCGATGCGGGCGTTGTAGGAGGCGCGCTGCTGGTCGGAGAGGGGGTTATCTTCGGCAAACAGGCCGTAGCGTTCGATTTGGTAGAGGACGCCGTCGAATTTCGTCTCAATTTTGCTGGCGTCCAGGGCTGCTGCGCTTGATGCGAGCAGCGCTGCTGTGAGGAAGGCGGCGCAGGCGCGCCGCAGTATATTTTTCAGCATATCTTTCCTTTCTGAGTGATGTGAGTCCATGCACCACTGGGGCTCTGCCCCAGACCCCGCGCCTGCGCGGCGGGCGCCAGAGGGGCTAACCCCTCTGGACTCCCTTTTACCGCCTGCGGGCGGGGACGGGGGATGAATTAGGGTGATTCTCTAATTTTCAGCTGTCCAGCGGCCAGCCCGCCATAAGAACAGCGGGCTGGCCGGGTTTCATCCCCGCCGGGAACCGGCTCGTCCCCATCTGCGGGGAAACTGTCATTTCAGGTAACCGTTACATCCGCTCGGGCGCTTCTACGCCGATAATGGTAAGCACGTTTTCAATCGCCTGCCGCGTCGCGCAGCACAGCGCCAGCCTTGCGTCCCGCAACGCCGGTTCCGCGTCCTTGATGCGGCAGGAATCGTAGAATTTATGATAGCGGCTCGCGAGAAGCACGCCGAACTTGTTCAGCTTCGAGGGGTCGCGGTCGCGCGCCGCAAGCAGGATTTCATCCGGCAGCAGCGCAATCGCCTTGATCAGCTGCTTTTCGTCCTCGTGCGTCAGCAGCGTCAGGTCGGGCTCTCCCGCCCCCGCTTCCACGCCCCGCAGCACCGAGCAGATCCGCGCATGGGCATACTGCACATAATAAAGCGGGTTCTCCGAGTCCTGCTTGACCGCAAGGTCGAGATCGAATTCCATCTGCGTCTCCGCCGCGCGGGAGTTGAAGAAAAACCGCGCCGCGTCTACCGGGATTTCGTCCAGCAGGTCAGAAAGCGTCAGGCTCTTGCCCGTCCGCTTGGACATGCGCACAACCTCGCCGCCCTGCATCATCCGTACCAGCTGCATCAGCACGATTTCCAGCCGGTGCGTGCCATCAAGCCCAACCGCGTCCAGCGCCCTTTGCAGCCGCGCGACATGCCCATGATGATCCGCGCCCCAGATGTTAATCACACGGTCAAAGCCGCGCACCTCGAACTTGTTACGGTGATAGGCGATATCGGCAGCGAAATATGTGTAAAAGCCGTTCGCGCGGCGCAATACGTCATCCTTATCACAGCCGAAATCGGTTGAGCGCAGCCACAGCGCACCGTCCTTTTCGTAGGTCGCGCCCGCCTTTTCAAGCATCCCGACCGTATCCGCAACAAAGCCGCTGTCATGCAGGCCCGATTCGCGGAACCATACGTCGTATTTGATTTTATAGCGCTCAAGATCGCGCTCCATCTTCGCAATATTTGCAGGCAAGCCGTATTCCACAATCAGCTGGCGGCGCGCTTCAGGCTCCATATCAAGCAGCTTTTCGCCGTGCAGGCGGATCAGCTCCTCCGCCAGCTCGCGGATATCCGCGCCCTGATACCAGCTGGGGTCAAACTCGACCGCGTCCTCGCCGCGCAGCGCCTGGAGATAGCGCCCTTCCACCGAATGGGCAAATTTGTCGACCTGGTTGCCTGCGTCGTTGATATAGAATTCGCGGGTCACGTCGTTGCCCGCCCACGCGAGCACTTCGGCCAGGCAGTCGCCCAGCACGCCGCCGCGCGCATTGCCCATATGCATCGGGCCGGTCGGGTTCGCCGACACGAATTCCACCATAATCTTTTCCGGGTTTTCGGCGGTAGTCTTGCCGTAATCCGCGCCCATCTGGGAAACCGCTTGGAGCGCCTCGGCATACCAGCCCATGCCCAGCGTGAAATTCAGGAAGCCAGGGCCCGCAATCGTAACGCGCTCAAAGCAGGTGCCCGCGAGCTCCATATGCGCAAGCAGCGCGTCCGCGATTTTGCGCGGGGCCATGCGCAGCGGCTTCGCGCACTGCATCGCAAAGGTCGACGCCCAGTCGCCGTTCGCCGCGTCCTTCGGCGTTTCGACCGCGACCGCGGGCGTTTCGGCTTCCGGCAGCTCCCCGGCCTGCACCGCCGCCCGATAGGCCGCGCCTACTACCTCCGCCGCCTGGCGGCGGGCATTCTCCATCAAATTCATGTGTTCACTCTCCGTTATTTTCCTTGTGATATTCCCTGAAACCCTATTTATGCTGATATAAAAACTCGCCGCAGCTTCCCGCATCGTCCTGCCGTCCTTTTGGCAGGACGATGCAGCACGCACAAACGCCGGCTGCCGCACCCATTCCCCGCCGCAGCGGAGAAAGGGAGTCCAGAGGGGCTAGCCCCTCTGGCGCTGCCCCGCGCAGGGGCCGGGGCCTGGGGCAGCGCCCCAGCGTAACCCCAGAACAGGCGCGGCTATTCAGGCATCGCGGCAACCGTCATTTCCAGGTGGGTTTCGCCAACCAGTGAATTGTCCACCTCGAGCGTGTAGTCAATTTCCAAAAAGCCGCCGTCCATGCTGACCGTGTTCCGCAGCCTGGAAGTGTGGGTAGAAATCGTCATTGCACCAAAGGGGGTCTGGTAAAGCCCGACATGGCGCTCATTCTCGGAAAAAAGCAGCTCCGACGGGCTGCTCCCCACTCGCACAACCGCCGCCTCCTTGCCACTGAGCTTGACCGTTGTCCGGTTGCCCTCCCAGCCGGTGACTTCGCTTTCCTCATACACAATATAATATTTTCCCCTACGGCAGTAAAGCGTTGCCGCAGTGACCAGGTCGACCTTGTCAATCTCGCAGCCCTCAAAACGCTGCGTCGACGAAATCGACAGCCATACGTCCTTTTTCATCCTTCTGTCCTCACTTTCCGGTGTCCGCAGCCGCCCCTTTTATAAAGAGGCGATTTCAACCTGCTCGACCGGCTCGGTAATCTCTTCATCCAAGAAGAGCGCAGCGAGCTGCCGGAAGGAAGCCGGGTCGTCAGACACAAAATAACGCGTCCGCCCGCGCCCGCGCCCTGCGGGCACCAGCATGCCGCGCGCCGCGTCAGCCGCCGCCGCGCCTGCATCAACAAGCGTCACATCCGGGCCCATATAAGACGCAATCACACTGCGCAGGAGCGGGTAATGGGTGCAGCCCAGGATCAGCGTGTCAACCCCCTCGCCCTTGAGCGCCGAAAGGTATTCGCGCACAATCGTTTCAATGACCACGTCCCCGCGCTGGACACGCCCGTTTTCCACAAGCGGCACAAACAGCGGGCAGGCCCGGGTAAAGACGCGCAGCTCCGGACGGGCGGTCAGCAGCATCCGCTCATAAACGCCCGATCGGATGCTGCCGGAAGTCCCAATCACGCCGACGCGCCCACTGCGTGTAACGCGCAGCGCCTGCGCGCAGGCCGGCCATACCACGCCGATCACAGGGATATCGCACTCGGCGGCAAGGGTGTCAAGCGCAACGGTCGAGACCGTGCCGCAGGCAATCACGATCGCCTTGATATCAAAAGAGCGGAGGAACGCCACGTCCTGCCGGGCATAGCGGATAATCGTTTCGGGCGAGCGTGTGCCGTAGGGGACGCGGCCGGTGTCGCCGAAATAGATAATGCTCTCGGCGGGCATGGCTTCGTGCAGGCGGCGCACGGTAGTCAGCCCGCCAAGGCCGGAATCGAACACCCCGATGGGCCGGTTATCCATGCGCGCCCTCCCCCGCTGCAAAGCCGATGAGCAGGTCAAGCAGGCGCGTGAAGCCGATTCCCTCGTGGGCAAACAGCTTGGGGTACATCGAAATGGAAGTAAAGCCGGGGATGGTATTGATTTCGTTGAAGACAATTTCATGGGTATCGCGGGTGCAGAAGAAATCGACGCGGGAAAGCCCCTCGCAGCCCAGCGCCTGATAGACGCGCACCGCAGCAGCGCGCACCGTTTCCATCGCCGCGTCCGGGATGCGCGCGGGGATGTACAGCTTGGAACTGTCATCGCGGTATTTTGCGTCAAAGGTGTAGAACTCCTGCGCGGGCGCGATCTCACCCGCAAGGGAAGCCGTGGGGCTGAGGTTGCCAAGCACAGCGACCTCGATCTCCTGCCCGTCGATGAACTCCTCTACGAGTACCTTCGCGTCCCACCTGAAGGCTTCCTCGAGCCCCGCGAGCAGCTGTGCTTCGTCCTGCGCGGCGGCCACGCCGACCGAGGAGCCCGAGGAGCAGGGCTTGACGAAGACCGGCCAGCTGCCAATGGCGGATGCCGCTGCCTGGGCCGCAGCCTGCGGGTCACGGCGGAAATCATGCGCGGATACAATGGCGTAAGCGGCCTGGCGCACGCCCGCCTGCGCGGCAAGCAGCTTAGTCAGGCTTTTATCCATCGATACGGCGCTTGCGGCAACGCCCGGGCCGACAAACGGGATACCGGCGAGCGTACACAGCCCCTGGATGGTGCCGTCCTCGCCGCCCGCGCCGTGGAGCACGGGGAAAATGCAGTCAAGGGCGATCACCTCCGCGCCCGATTCGCGCAGCACATACAGCCCGTGGATGCCCCGGTCGGGCGGGAGCAGCACGGGGACAATGCCAGGGGTGGCTTCCCAGGAGCCGTCCTCGACCTGCCCGGGGTCAATGCTTTCGCAGAGGAACCATTTGCCCTCCCGCGTGATGCCGACCGGAAGCACGCGGTACTTGCCCCGGTCGAGGTTGCGCAGCACCGCCGCCGCCGAAAGCAAGGAAATTTCGTGCTCATTCGACACGCCGCCGAATAAAATCGCTAAATTCATCATGTAATGTGACACACCTTTTTATGTGGTTTGATTTGACCGAATGATTTCAGTATCCAGTATACGCTATTTATCCGGAAAACGCAAAGAAATTCCTAACAAAAGCGCAAGGGAATCTGTTAAAAAACTGTAAAATATGCACAGCGCCCCCCTTGAGGCGGCTCTAACGCGGCTTTTTTCCGCGCCGGAGGGCAGATTTGCTCCGCCAAGCAGGGCGCGCGTCCGCCGGGGCAGCCCCCGTTTGCCGTCCGGCCGCCCGCCCCCAAGAGGGCAACAGAAAGCGGCGTTCCCGCCCTCCCCTGTTTGGGAGCCGGGACGCCGCTCGGCAGCTGCTTTATGGGTTTTTTCGGGGGTGTGCCAGACCTCACGGCCCGTCCTGCCGGACAACATAGGTTTTCCGGTATTTTTTGGGCGACATTCCCACCTGCTTGGTAAACTGCGTACTGAAATAACTGGTCGTTTCATAGCCGACCCGTTCCCCGATCTCGGTGATGGACAGGTCGGTGGTAATCAGGAGCGTCTGCGCCTCGCCAATGCGCCTGCGGAGCAGGTAATTCATCGGGGAGTATCCGAAAACCCGCTTGAAAACGTGCGACATATAATGCATGCTCATATTGAGCGCTTCCGCGGCATAGGACAGATCGACCGCATCCATATAATGCTCGTCCAGGTACTTCCGGATTCTCGCCCCCAACACGCGCTCCTCCTCCGAGTCCTCTTCCGGCCCCGCCCCGGTCAGGACAGGAAGGATTTTCACCAGGAACGACTCCATGAGCAGCTGCGCGAACTTTTCCGACTGGCAAGTCCCGGCGCGCAGCGCGTCAAACATCATCTCACACAGCCGTTCCAGCACTGGCAGGCAGGCTTCGCAGGAATACACCGGCTGCGCGTTGTCCGGGATCAGCGCATCCCTGCGCAGCCCCGGCAGGGCGAGCCCGCCGACCGCCAGGCAGTAAATGCTCAGCTTGTGCTCGCTCCAAATGGCCTCGTCATGCAGGACGCCGCTGTTGTAAACAATCAAATCCCCCGCGCAGACATACTGCTGGCGGTCGCCGATAAAATATTTGCTCACCCCGCTGCGCACAAGGATCAGCTCGACAAAATCCTTGTGGGAGTGCATCACGCGCGGATAAATGCTTTTCGCAGGGTCAATCCGGCTGACATACAGTAGCCGCGGCTGGTTTTCCCCCGTGAACACAGGCTCATAGGCGTGTTTGACAAAGCATTGGATCATGGCTGTTTTCCTCCTTCCCGCCCAGGCAATCCGCTGTAGCGCAAAACCGTCCTGTTCATTTTCATGATAGCAGAAAACCCGATTCCTGTCACGCTTCCGGTATCATTTGACCATCAGGTTTCCGCAAAGAACCTCGCGCCCGGCTTTGCAGCCCATCCGTGATCCGCAAAAGGCGATGGCCGCCCACTCTGAAAACGGGCGGCTTCCGGTACGGATGGGAAATGCCAGAAAGATATGGGGTTTCATACATACGCGCTTGCGCATGGTAATCGTCAATGCGCTTGCGCCAGGTGGCCGTCAACGCGCTTGCGGGCTTCCCTGGCTGCATCGGCTCGGAGGCCGATGCAACGCCGATATGCCACAAGCTTTCGTTGCCCGCGGCAATCCTGACGGGTTTCAAGGGAAAGCGGCGCAGCATGACGGAGCAGATGCAAGCAAGTTGCGTGCGGCGGCGCTGAGATCGGGGTACGGTTTCGGCTTGTGCCGCGCCCTTGCTTCCTATAACCTTATTATCGCAGATTCCAGCCGGGATTTCTTCTGACATTTCGCTTTTGTATTCAAAAACCCGAAAATATTTCCAGTCCAAAACAATTCGATTTTTTTGCATTTTTTGTCCAGGGTGGCGTTTTAGAGGTTCGTTTTGTGAAATCAGCGTGTTTCCCGTTTCCCGCTCCCCCGGCCTTCCCGCGCGGCAACTTGTGATTTTCTGCTTTCTTTTGCGCCTTCGCTTTCCGTAAGGCCGGGCGGCGGTTGCCGCGCTGCGCCGCTCGCGCACCCTCCGCCGCACGCGCGCGCTCTGCGCCGCTCACGCGTGCCCTGCGCCGCTCATGCGCACCCTCCACCGCTCGCGCACACCCTGCGCCGCTCACGCACCCTGCGCCGCTCGCCAGATTTCCCGCAGGCTATGCAGCCACCCGGCGGATACCAAACCCCCGCTTTCCTGTTAAGGGAACCAGCGGCCTTATCCCCAAAGCGGGAAGCATGGGGTTCACGGGCTCAGCAGCCGCCCAGGCGTGGCGCTGCGGAAGGGATGGGGCACTCCGCGCGGGCGTTGTGCGGCCAATCTTGGCCAGGCTGTGCGCACCCTGCCGCCGTTTTCCAGCCGGGAAACCGCAACCGCCCTTCCCACGCTTGCCGAAAACCCCCGAATGCAAGCGGGATTGGTTAGAATCCCTAAGTTTTTGCTGCCCCCAGCCTGAATTTCTGGAAGTTTCAGCCCTTTCCAAACGCACCCTTTCGCAGTATAATAAAGCCAGAAACTTAGATTGGCAAATAAAATAATTTCAGGAAAGCAACCGGAACAATCGCGATGGAGGCGATGCAACATGGTAACTTTAACCGACCACCCGCTGCTGCGGACAGACAGCTATGGCAAGATTTTCCTGTACACAACCCAAGAGGACGTGGCCTGCGTGCCGCGCCACCGCATCCGTATGAGCGAGCCTGTGCGCCCGGCGTGCCTGCTCGAAGCGGTGAAAACCGCGCTTTTGCGCTTCCCCCACATGATGCTGGGGCTTGCGGCGACGGAAACCCAATATCGGTACCGCCTGCTTGTCGAGGAGCCTGTTGTGCTCCCCTTTGACGGCGTGACCCAGCGTTACACGATCGGCTCTGCCGACACCCACGGCTATTTGTTCCTCGTAGGCTACCACGAGGACACGATTTTCATGGAATACCAGCACAGCATCAGCGACGGGCGCGGCTTTGAGGAGTTCATCCGCTGCGTACTGTTCCATTATTTGAAAGCTTGCGGCCATCCGGTGGAAAACGACGGCACGGTACGCGCGACGGATTCGGCTTTTGTGACTGAGGAATCCGAAGACGCGTTCCGCAAGCTTGACGCGATGGAGCCCTCGCCTGCGGGCATTTACCAGAAGCCTGCGGCGCTGCATGCTGACGGGCTCACCTGGGACAACGACTCTCCGGAGGTAGTGAGCGAGATCACTTTCCCGTTTGGCGAGCTGCATGCCAAGGCAAAGGAGCTCGGAGTCTCACCGCTGTCTATCATTGCGCCGCTGTTCAGCCGTGCATTCAGCCACAAATTCGGCGAGGGGCGCACGGAGCCGGTGATTGCGGAAATCCCGGTTGACCTGCGGCAGGTGCTGCCGTCGCTGACCACGCGTTATTTTGTGTGCTTTATCGACCTGCCTTACGAAGCTGAATACAACGAGCTCCCACTCGCGGAGGTATTCCGGAAGACAAAGGATTTCCTGGCGAGCCAGATGGCAGCGGAGCAGCTGTTGTACCGTGGCAAGCGTGCGAGCTCGGTATGTCGCGAGTTACACGAGAGGGACATGCCGCTTGCGGAGAAGGAAGCGGAGGCGCGGCAGCTTGCGCGGCAATTTGTAATTGATGACAGTTTCCTGATTACGAATGTTGGGCAGTTTAGGCTTCCGCCGACGGTGCAGCCATATGTGCTGGAATATGGTGCGGTGCTGCCTTGCAGTGTGCAGCCGTTTGCGATGCTGGTCAGTTCGTACAATGGGGTGATGAAGCTATCGGTTGCGCAGCGTGACCATGATTTCCAGGTGGTATCTGAGCTTCAGCAGGAGCTGGTGGGGCTTGGCATTTCTGCGAAGCTGAAGAGCTATCCATTCCTTGTGACGCGGTACAACGGGTCAGACAGCTCGGTTCGCTACGGGTTCTAAGCAACGAAAAACCGGACGTGTTTCCACGCCCGGTTTTTTTGCCCTCCGCAGGCAGCGCCAGGGGCTCCGCCCCCTGGACCCCCGGCCCTCCGCAGGCAGCGCCAGAGGGGCTAACCCCTCTGGACTCCCTTTCTCGCCTGCGGGCGGGACGTGGGATTCTGGCCTATAGAAATTGAAGGGTACCCAATGACCAGCCCGCCATAAGGACAGCGGGCCGGTCGAGTTACTCCGGTGCCCCCCTTCCACTGTGCGCAGCTTTACGGCAGCAGCGCCGCAGCCGCATCCCGCAAAAACTGCGCACAGCCGGGCACCTCGCGGTCATAATACGCGGCGAAGCGCGGGTCACAGACATACATTTCGCAGAGCCCCCGTTGCGTTGCGCCAGTGCAATCCGGCATGGCGAACCCGAGCCAGCGCCGGTGCAAGCCCAACAGCCGCCGCCCCTCCCCGCCGGAAGGCTGTTCACCCGCGCGCACTGCGGCGGCAAGCCCGTCCAGGATTTCCTGTTCCAGCGCTTCCATTTCGCGATATGCGTCCTCGCTCAGCGCCGCAAAATGCCGGTTTTGCGCTTCCACCGCGTCCTCGCCGTAGCGAGCCCGCAGCTCCGCACCATAAAGGCGCTGGTTTTCCTCCAATTTTTCTTGCTTGAAGCATTCAAATTTTTCACTGTCTGCCATTGTAACTCCTCCTGTTTCGTGTTCGATCGTCCGATCGATGGTTTCAATCAGCCGGCAGAGCTCCCTGCGGCGCGTCTCGAGCCGCGCCCGCTGGCCACGGAGCGCCGAAAGGCGGTCAACCCCCGGCTCGTGAACCAACCGCGCAATCATTTCCAGCGGCATCCCCAGCGCCCTGTACATCAGCACCTGTTGGAGCTGGTCGACCTCCCGCGTACCATAAACGCGATACCCCGCATGCGTCACCCGCGCGGGCTTCACCAGCCCGATACTGTCATAATAACGCAGCGTGCGGGGGCTCACGCCGGATAGCGCGGCAAGCTGCCCGATTGTGTACTCCATGTTACGTCCACCTCCTGACAAACCCATCATAAAGCATGACGCAGCGTCAATGTCAAGCATTTTCTTAAAAATATTTTCTCCCTCCCCGCAGCATCCTAAAAGCATCCCCTAATGATTTCAGGATTCCCTTCGTCCCGCCCGCAGGCGTGATAAAGTTTTTACTCGATTTTTTTTCAAAAAAATCGCGGGAGTCCAGAGGGCGGAGCCCTTTGGCGCTGCCCGCGCAGGGCCGGGAGTCCAGAGGGCGGAGCCCTTTGGCGCTGCCCGCGCAGGGCCGGGTGTCCAGAGGGCGGGATGCCCTCTGGTGCGACGCAGAAAAGTCAGATTTTTCCGGCTGAAAATGGCATTCTCACAGCATAAATTCCGTAACATGGTGAAAAATAGAGGCAAAGACTTTTTGGAAAGGGTGTCAAACCATTGAAACTGCTTAAATCCGCCGCGGGCCGCAGCACCATGCTCCTGCTCGCCCTGGTCCTTGCCGTCCCCGCCTCCGCCTCCGCCGCCTTCTGGAGCCGCGTCCTCTCTGGCAACAGCACTCCCACCGCCGCCGCCCAGCAAGGCAGCGCCCCCGTAGTCAAACCCATCACCGGCGAAACCTACGCCGACGTTGCCGTCGAACTCCAACTCGAAGCCACCGACGCCGACGGCGACGCCGTCATCTTCAAACTGGTCGACGCACCAACCTACGGCATCGCCGAAATCGACGGCGCTACCCTCCGCTACACCCCCGCAGGCAAGACCGGCAGCGAGAAATTCAGCTATACCGCCATCGATACCACAGGCAATACCGCCGAACCCGCAACCATCAAAATCAAAATCCGCCGCAACGCCGCTAAACACACATACGCCGATATGTCCCACAACCCCGCCCATTATGCGGCGCTTCAACTCGACCGCGCAGGCGTGATCACCGGCGAACGCATCGGCGCTTCCTGGTTCTTCCGCCCCAATGAAGAAGTCACCCGCAGCGAGTTTATCGCTATGGCTGCCGCCGTCGCCGGCCTCCCCATCGAAGCTACCACCCAAACCGATTTCGCCGACGATTCCGGCCTCTCCGATTGGGCAAAACCCTATATCAGCGCAGCCGCCTCAAGCGGCCTCATCAGCGGCTGCGGCGGCACAAACGGCGCGGTAGAAATCCGCGGCGCAAACCCCATTACCATCGCCGAAGCAAGCGTCATCGTCAATAACCTCCTCGCAGAAGCCTTCGACGAGTACGTCATGACCCTCGCCACCGAACACCAGCCCGGCGAGGATTGGGCTGC
Source organism: Clostridiaceae bacterium (assembly GCA_009911355.1). Classification (GTDB taxonomy): domain Bacteria; phylum Bacillota; class Clostridia; order Oscillospirales; family Butyricicoccaceae; genus QXXE01. Next base: position 15,019 of record QXXE01000025.1, read on the forward strand.
CACCGTGACCGCCGCCCTCACCCAAGCCGATGTTCTGCCCGAACAGGCCAAACAGCAAGGCTCCAACACCCCCATCACCCGCCAGACCGCCTGCGAAATGCTCTACACGGTCATGTGCATGATGGAAGAAAAAGACTGATTTTTGAAGCCGCGGGGCGCTGATGCTCCGCGGTTTTCCGTTTCTGCCGTGGCTCTGGGATTGCTGCCGGGCTTCCTTTTTGCTTGCGCGGTGGTATAATATATTGTAAAAGAGATTATACGTTTTTTCGGGAAAGGAGGACGCATATGCTGTTCCGGATTGAGGATTGCGAAAACATAAGCGGGAAGCGTCGGGATTGCCAGCTTCCCAAAACGCCGCCAATCATCCCCTTTGCCGAATTGCAGCACTGGCTGGCGGTCGAAATCCGCAAGGCAGTCAACGGCGCGAACAACCGGAGGCTGCTCAGCTATTCCAAGTCGCTTGGGGTGTGCCTGCTGAAATATAACCGGTTTGCGGATAACGCGCTGCATCTCATCCGGCAGAACGCGCAGGGATATGCGGTGTACAGCGTGCTGGAAAAGCATCCGGAGGTCAGCTGTGCGCGGTTTGACCTCGAACACGGGCTTTATGATTTTGAGGGAAATGATCTGCGCAAGGCTTGGGACAAGGACGTCCTCTTATCCCAATTCCAGGCGGATATATCGGACAACGATCTTCTGGACGCTTACCTGCGGCGGATGACCGGGGGTGGCCGGAAATTGTACGCGTCGCCCGAGAAAGACCATGAGGTGCTGCGGCTCCAATCGCCGGAGGACTGTGCGGCCCAATCGCAGGAACACTTTATGGTCCATACCTACCTGTACGCTGTGTACCTTCTTTACGGGCTGTTCTGGAAATACGGCATGGACGAGCAGCTGCATTATAGGCTGTGCCGGGATATCATGCAGCTGGACAAGTTCCACTTTACATACTGCGGGGAAGAGGAACGCTCCGGGCTGCTACACATTATTTTTTACCTCTATTCCGAGGGAAAGCGCGAGCGGGAAATGGCCGCGCGGACGTTTGCGGCGTGCATGGCGCAGCCCGATTTCTGCACCCATTACAGCCCGATCTGGCAGCTGTACGATATCCAGCAAAACCCGTTTGACTACGCGCTCGCGCTGTCGGATTACAACAGCAACGTGGTATCGGACTGCATTTGGGCGCGCTATCAGCGCGAATTTGACTTGGCATAGCCGCAGCGGGCAGCGATGCAGCACAACAGGCAGAAAAAAAGCCGGTACCGCAAGGGTAAGGCTTCCTAAAAAAGCTGAGGGCAAGACAGACCACAACGGCCTGCCTTGCCCTTTTTATACTGCGTAACCCACTATGGCGCTTTTAAGGGAAGTGCCTGTCGGAGAACGTGGCAAATTGCATTTCAGCGTGCGTTTTCCATGTAATCCAAATAATCAGCGCCCACATAAACGACACGATCATTTTTTATGAAAAAGCCGATATTCTCGCCCCACTCCCCTTCGCCCTCAACCGCATAGGCTACTTCATCGTCTTTGCTTTCCATATCCACATATAATGCCATAAACCAGCAATAGCCCAATACATCAAGAGGGCTATCCAGTTCAGGCAATTCAAACCCTTCCTCTAAGCCGTTCCCCTCTTGAGCGCAATTTATGAGTTTTTGGCAAATTTCATTGATCACAGGCTCAGAAAGGCTGTTAAATGCGTCAACGCATTTTTCAGCGCATTCCATGAAATCAGGGCTGCCGCTATTTGCGTAAACAATCAATTCATCCTCGTTTTCGTCGTTACGGAAAAATTTACTATTGAAGCGGCCTTCCCCATCTTCCTGTTGCAGCCAGAAAATCATAAAATCCGTCCTCCATAAAAATTTGATATCCTGTAAAATTTTTGTTGATCGGCAAGGTTATTATAGAAAGCAACACCCACCGAAAAAACTCTTTTTCAGTGGGTGTTCACTCCTTTACGGGATGCTCCGCAACGGTACCGGCCTTTTGCGGCCATTTATGGCACGTTGTGGCTGCGGGGGCTCAGAGCCTATCCCATAGTTCAGACGTGCGCAGATTGCACCGCCAGGTTTTCCGTCAGGCCAAGCCGATTTCCCACCGGAACCCTTTGTAGGTTTCAAGGGGGAGCGGCGCAGCATGGCCGGAAAGATGCCGCTGTGTGCGGATAATTGGGGGGATAGGCGCTTAATACATGCCGCCCATGCCGCCCATATCCGGCGCGGCAGGCATAGCCGGTGCGGGCTCCTTCTTGTCGGAAACAATCGACTCGGTGGTCAGCACCATCGAAGCGATCGAAGCCGCGTTCTGGAGCGCGAAACGGTTGACCTTCGTCGGGTCGACGATGCCCGCTTCGATCATGCCGACATACTGCTCCTTGTAAGCGTCAAAGCCGAAGCCGACCTTGCCCGAGGATACGATCTTGTCCAGCACAACCGAGCCGTCAACGCCCGCGTTGATTGCGATCTGACGCACGGGCTCCTCGAGGCCGCGCATGATGATCTGCACGCCGGTCTTCTCGTCGCCGTCGAGGCCGTCCACGAGCTTGGCAACCTCGCCGATCGCGTTGACGTAGGAAACGCCGCCGCCTGCAACGATGCCTTCCTCGACTGCCGCGCGGGTCGCGTTGAGCGCGTCCTCAATGCGCAGCTTCATTTCCTTCATCTCGACCTCGGTCGCAGCGCCGACCTTGATGACGGCTACGCCGCCCGCCAGCTTCGCGAGGCGCTCCTGGAGCTTCTCGCGGTCGAAATCAGAGGTCGTATTCTCAATGGCGTTGCGGATGGTGTTCACGCGCGCCTTGATCGCTTCGGAATCGCCCGCGCCGTCAACGATGGTCGTAGTCTCCTTGTTGACCTTGACCTGGCGCGCCTGGCCGAGCATTTCCATCGTCGCGTCCTTGAGGTCGATGCCAATGTCCTCGGAAATAACCGTGCCGCCGGTCAGGATCGCGATATCCTGAAGCATCTCCTTGCGGCGGTCGCCGAAGCCGGGGGCCTTGACCGCAACGCAGGTAAAGGTGCCGCGCAGGCGGTTGACAATCAGCGTCGACAGCGCTTCGCCCTCGATGTCCTCGGCGATGATGAGCAGCTTGCGCCCCATCTTGACAATCTGCTCAAGGATGGGGAGCAGGTCGGCGATCACAGAAATCTTCTTATCGGTGATGAGCACGAGGCAGTCGTCGAGGTCGGCCTCCATCTTCTCGGTATCCGTGACCATGTAAGGGGTCACATAGCCGCGGTCGAACTGCATCCCTTCGACAACCTCGGAATAGGTCTCGGCGGTCTTGGACTCCTCAACCGTGATCACGCCGTCGGTGGAAACCTTTTCCATCGCCTCCGCGATCAGCTTGCCGATCTCCTCGTCGCCCGACGAAACCGCCGCGACGCGCGCGATATCCTGCGTGCCGTTGACCTTCTGGGAATTCGCGGCAATCGCCTTGACCGCCGTGTCAACCGCCTTGCTCATGCCCTTGCGCATGACCATCGGGTTTGCGCCCGCCGCGAGGTTCTTGAGCCCTTCGCGCACAAACGCCTGCGCGAGCAGGGTTGCGGTGGTGGTGCCGTCGCCAGCCGCGTCGTTGGTCTTGGTCGCGACCTCCTTGACCAGCTGCGCGCCCATGTTTTCAAACGGGTCGTCCAGCTCGATGTCCTTCGCGATCGTTACGCCGTCGTTGGTGATGAGCGGCGCGCCGTACTTCTTGTCCAGCACGACGTTGCGGCCCTTGGGGCCGATGGTAACCTTGACGGTGTTGGCGAGCTGGTCAATGCCGCTCTGAAGCGCCTTGCGCGCGTCCTCACCGAATAAAACCTGTTTTGCCATGATTGCATTCCTCCAAAAATGATTTCGTTCAGGATCGTGTCTTGCCCATTAGGCCATGTTTGAAATTTGTCCGCTTTTTGCCTTGGCTGGCGGTAAAACCCCGCGCCGCCGGCTACACTTCCAAGTTATCAAGCAAGCTAGTCTTTCCGCGGCATATACTGTTCATCGCCGGATTCGATATAAAGCAGGAAATCATTGATTTTCTGTTCGCTCCAACCAGCGGCCCGCAACCCGAAAAGCAGCCTCGAAATCTCTGTCATTGTCATTGTGCACGCTCCTTTCCTGTTTGGTAAAGCGGGTTACTCGACAACTGCGAGGATGTCCCCCTGACGGACAACGATCAGCTCCTCGCCGTCGATCTTGACCTCGGTGCCCGAGTATTTGCTGGTGATGACCTTGTCGCCAACCTTCACCTGCATCACAACTTCCTTGCCGTCTACTACGCCGCCGGGGCCGACTGCAAGCACCTCCGCAACCTGCGGCTTTTCCTTCGCCGAGCCTGCAAGGATAATGCCGGATGCAGTGGTCTCCTCCGCTTCAACCATCTTAATGACGACGCGGTCGGAAAGGGGTTTTAATTTCATGATCTATTCCTCCTAAGATTTTAGAATACTGCTTTGGGTTAGCACTCCTTTGCCCGGAGTGCTAATTTACTATTATGATACATCAACCGCCGTAAAAACACAAGAGAATTTTTTCCGGTTTCACCGGCATTTTTCGCAAAAAACCAGAATTATCCGGCATTATCGCTTAATCCCTGGTTGTTTCGGCTGTTTACGCGGTTTTTCGTTCTTTTCCGGACTGTTCACAAATCCTTTACTTTTCGCCGCTGGGCGCGCTGGGGGCGCTGCAAAGGGGCGGCGGGAGGCTGCGGGCTTGAAGTACATATACAGGTCGCAGCGCAGCATGCCGTTATAAAGCTTGCGCTTTTTATCGGCGGCAAAGCCGAAACAGCGCTCAAATTCGGGGTCTGAGGTCAGGATATACTGCTTGAGCGCCGACCGGCCTGCCGCCGCGCCGAGCTGCTGATAGAGCGCCCGTGCGGACTCGACGTCGAGCAGCCGTTCGCCGTAGGGCGGGTTGGCAAGCAGAGTGCCGGTGAGACTGCTAAAACCGAGCGTCAGTGCGTCGGCCTGCGTGACGGTGACCGCTGTGCCGACCCCTGCTTTCCGGGCGTTCTCGCGGGCGAGGGCGGCGCAGGCGGGGTCGAGGTCGGATGCGAAGACCGGGCAGCCAGCGGCGGGGTCAACGCGTGCCAAAGCTTCCTCGCGGGCGGTGCGCCACACGTCGGACGGCAGGAACGGCCACTGTTCCGCGTCGAATGAGCGCAGGAGCCCCGGGGCGCGGCGCTGGGCGATCATGGCGGCTTCGATGGCGATGGTGCCGGAGCCGCAGAAGGGGTCGTAAAGCGGTTCGCGCCCGCGCCAGCGGGCCAGCTTGACCATTGCGGCGGCCAGGGTTTCGCGCAGGGGGGCGGCGTTGGCGTTGGCGCGGTAGCCGCGTTTATGCAGGCCAGCGCCGGTGGAGTCGAGGAAAATCTCGGCGCGGTCGTGCATGATGGAAAACTGCACTTGCACTTTGGGGCTGTCTTCTTCGAACCAGGTTTGGTGATATTGAGCGGAAAGTCGGCTGACGATTGCTTTTTTGATGATTTTCTGGCAATCGGGGATTGAGTGCAGGGCGGAATCGAGGGCGTGCCCGCGCACGGGGAACGCTGTGTCCGGGGCAAGGAACTGCTCCCATGGGACGGCGCGCACGCCTTCGAAGAGCTGATCGAACGAAGTCGCAGAGAAGTCGGCGACACGCACAAGGACGCGTTCGGCGCAGCGCAGGTTGAGGTTTGCCCAGGCGAGGACGGGGGCGTCTCCGGTAAAGAGGACGCGGCCGTTTTCGGCGGTGACGTTATCTAGTTTGCCTTCGAAGCGGAGTTCGTCGGCGACGATACCCTCGAGGCCAAAGAGCGTCGGGGCGCAAAGGGTGAACTGCATAGTGATAAAACCTCCAAATGCCCTCCGCAGGCGGCGCCAAAGGGCTCCGCCCTCTGGACTCCTGGCCCTCCGCGGGCAGCGGCAGGGCCCTGCCCTGCACCCGCGCCTGCGCGGCGAGCGGCAGGGCCCTGCCCTGCACCCGCGATTTTTTTGTAAAAAAATCGAGTAAAAACTTCATCTCGCCTGCGGGCGGGATAAAAACAGCCTGCAAAGCGCCTTTGCGGGCGATTTCACCGGTAAAATAGTTGATTTTCTATGGGTAAGAGCGCGGCGGAGGGGCTGTTTTCCCGGCTCATCCCATACGCGCGGCACCCGTGCCGCCTCGTGCAGCCGCTATCTATGCCGCAGTGCTAAAAGCCTTTATTTTTTACACCGTATTTTCAGCAGCACTTTCAGGTCGTCATACCGCCGGTCGCGGTCTTCCAGGTCGATCATGAGCCATTTTTGCCCGTTCCCTTCCGACGTTTTGTGGTAAAGCTGCTGGATATCGTCGCAGAAGGTGGGGAGCTGCTCCTCGGCCTGCGGTTTTTCCTTCCGCCCGATCACGAGCATCACTGTAAAATAGCCCTCGCGCGGGTATACGGTACACAGCGCGCGGCTTCCTTTTTTGAATTTTGCGTTCCAGCCGTATTCCATCCCGCATTTGCTGAACGAAAACGCCGGTTCTGACCCGTATTCGCGTTCCATATACCCGCAAAAGTCCTCCCACAGCGGGTTTTGGATGAAATTTCCCATTTCCTCCGCGGTGGGTGAGAGGGCGGGGTTTTCCCTGCTGAACATCGTGTGATCACGCCTTTCTGTGGACTGGTTGCGCCGCTGTGCGGTCAGGAGGTGCCGCGCTTTTTGCGCTGTGCGGCGAAGATGTTTTCCAGGATTTTGTCCTGGTCGTCCTCGGCCAGCTCCAGGAAGCGGCAGCCGTATTCGTTGGGCTGGCCCTCTTTTTCGATGACGCGGAGGACTTGGCAGAACATCGCCGATTCCGGCCTGTCCTCCAGCAGACGGACCTTCAGGAGGAACTTGTCCCCTTCGTGATACCGGTTTTCCGAGCGGATGCAGGCCCCGCCTACGCTGATATTCAGCATTTTGCAGGGGCGCTCCCCCATCAAAAGGCCGCTGAACATCGTGGCGGTAGCGTCAAGGTCGGTGTCAAGGCGGAAAAAGGCGCGGTCATTGCCGATGCGGGCAACCGTCAGCTCCTCCACCTGCCAGATGTGCTTGGGCTGGGGCGTGATCCGGCCCTCCAGATAGACGGCCTTCCGCTCCCGGTCGCTGTAGCCCCGGATCCGCACATGTAGCGCCTCCTCCCCCTCCTTCAGGGTGATTGCGGTTTCGGAATACTGGTGGAGCTCCGCTTTGTCCTCGTGCAGCCCCAGCAGCTTCGCAACAAAAAGCAGACGCCCGTCGAACGTCGTGACCTCGACGCGCATCCCGGAGTAAATTTCAAGCTCCGACGCTGCGCTCGTGTCCTGCGCTTCCTGGGGCGGCTGCTCCTTTGGGGTCTTTTTAAACAGGTTCAAGATGTTCACAATGTACCTCCGGTTTGAAACTGTTCTGTATCATAATAAAACGCAAAATTGTGAAAAAATGGCAGGCACAATGCCGGCCCTCCCCATCGCAGCGCTGCTGCAAGGCGGGGAGGGCTTACTTTGTGCGGCATATGGCTGTTATCTTTCCCACAGCTGCTTCATCCGCTCGTCTGCCCAGACGACCTGGTTCCGGCCGTGCTTCTTGGCGTCATAGAGCATGGTGTCCGCAATTTTCAGGAAAAAGTCATAGGAGCTTTCGGCTTCCGGGATGACCGTCACGCCGCCGATGCTGACGGTGACCCATTCCGAGACCGACGGGTCGTGCGGGATATGCAGCCCCTCGATCGCCCGGCGGATTTTTTTCATATGCCCGAAAATCTGCTCTGAGGTGTCCCCCAGGAACAGGGCGGCAAATTCTTCGCCGCCGTAGCGGGCGAGGAAGTCGGTGCTGCGCTGCAGGTGCGAGGACGCGGCCTGGGCCACGGCGGCAATCACCTTGTCCCCCGCCGGATGCCCAAAGGTGTCGTTATAGACCTTGAACCGGTCGATGTCAAACATACAGATTGAAAACGGGATGCGCAGCCGGATCGCTTCCTTCCATTTCTTGATGCTGTATTGGTCGTACCTGCGCCGGTTGGCAACGCCGGTCAGCTGGTCGGTCATGGACTGCCGCTCGACCTGCCTGCGGTAACGGTACAGCTTGATGTGCGTATTGACCCGCGCCCGGACAATCGGCGCGTTAAACGGCTTTGTGATATAGTCGACCGCCCCCAGCATGAGCCCGTATTCCTCATCCTTGACGGCGGAAAGGCTGGTAATCAGGATAACCGGGATGCTCTGCGTGATGATTTCCTCCTGCAATTTTTTCAGCAGCGTGAAACCGTCCATCCCCGGCATGACAACGTCCAGCAGGACCAGCGAAAAGCTCCCGCCGCTTGCATGGTGCAGCCCCTCTGACGCAGTCTGCGCAACGGTAACCTCATACTCGTCCTCTAAAATGGCTTTTAATTGGGCAGCCTGCACAATGCTGTCGTCGACGATTAGAATTTTTTCCATTATGACACTCTCCACATCAAAATTGATATTTTAGCGAATCGGAAAAAGGTGATCCCCAATATCCTATCCATTCTTAAATAAATGTTTATTTACGGCTGGTACGAGATGGCCCGGAAAGCGAGGGTTTCCGGGGTATTTTCAAATCAATTGATATTCCCGTATGCCTGTGATCCCCCGGCTGGCCGTTTGCGGGGCTACGGTTTCAGATAGCCGCTCAAGCCGGTGGCCAGCAGCTGGAATACCGTGTCTTCGGTTTCCTGGCTGTTGGGCAGGGTGCCCTCTACCACGTACTTTGCGTACATGACCGTGGACGTGAGGACATGGAGCCACAGAAGATCCTGGTTGATCACGTCCAGGCTGGGGAATGCTTTCTTAAAGGCGCGGACCATCCCCAAAAAGGTTGTAAAATAGTCCACTTCCCGCTGCTTGTCATATTGCGGGAAGAACGCGCTGTCCCGGAAGCGGTGATAAAAGACAGTCTCGTCCGGGTGCGATGTCCAGAACCGGAAATAAGGCAGCCACAGCCCCTTTACCGAGCCCATTGGATCGGTGAACATTGCAATGGGGTTAAATTTTACGTGCTCAAAGATCGCCGCCGCCTGCCTGTCGACATAGGTGAAGCATTCGATGATCAGCTGCTCCTTGCCGTCAAAATAGCGGTACAGCGCCCCGGGGGAAATCCCTGCCAGCTCGCTGACATTCTGGATGCGCACCCCTTCCAGGCCGTATTGCCGCACGGCCTTCATTGCGGCAGACATAATGCGGGTTTTGGTGTCATCCAGAATAACCACTTCCTCCTGCCATATACGATTAAGGACTTGCACACCAACCTCTGCTTGCGTATAAATTATACACGAATTCCCATTGTTTGGCAAGGGCTTTCTTGCAGGATATTCATACTTATTTCATAGAAAAACCATAAAATGGAACCAGACGGAAAATGGACGGATTTGGAGTCGGATGGGAGGGTTTGGCCACTCTCCGGCATCCAATCCATCCTATGCGCCTGGATTTTTATGGATACTGAATCGTTTTGCCGCGCAACAGCCCGCCCGCCCCTGGCAGCGCGCCCAGGAGGGCTGTTGCGGCCAGGCGGGCAGCGGGAAAAGCGGAGGGGGGCGGGCAAAAAAAGGGCGCAAAAAATTTCCTGAAAAAAGAAGGGTTTCCGCGCGCTTTCGCGTAATATAGAGTAGAGACGTCAAAAATCGGCGGGGAGGTGCTTTTATGACCATCCGGGAAAAGCTGGAAGAGCGGGAGCGCAGGACGCTTGCGGAGTGGGCAACGCTGTCGGCGCATACGCGGGGGCGGGCGAAGCCGCTGCCGCCCTGCGTCAACCGCACGGAGTTCCAACGTGACCGCGACCGCATCCTCCATTCAAAGTCCTTCCGCCGCCTGGCGCATAAGACGCAGGTATTTGTTTCCCCGGAAGGCGACCATTATCGAGCCCGGCTGACGCATACCCTTGAGGTGGCGCAGGTTGGGCGGACGATTGCGCGGGCGCTCGACCTGAACGAAGACCTTGCGGAGGCGATTGCGCTGGGGCATGACCTGGGGCACACGCCGTTCGGCCATGCGGGGGAGCGGGCGCTGAGCAAGGTCTGCCCGCTGGGCTTCCGGCACAATGAGCAGAGCCTGCGGGTGGTTGACCGGCTGGAAGGGCTGAACCTGACAGCCGAGGTGCGCGACGGCATCCTGTGCCACACGGGCAAAAAGCGCGCAGACACGCCGGAGGGGCAGGTGATCCACTATGCCGACCGGATTGCGTACATCAACCACGACATCGACGACGCGATCCGGGGTGGGATTATCTGCACGGAGGATATCCCGAAGCACCTGCTGCGCGAGCTCGGGTACACGCACGGCGAGCGGATTGACCGGCTGGTTGTGGCGATGATCGACTACGGCGAGGCGCACCACGAGGTTGGCATGGACGCGGCGACGCTGGACGCGATGCTGGAATTGCGTGCGTTCATGTTCGGCAACGTCTACCTCTCCTTTGACGCAAAGGGGGAGGAAGGCCGCGCCCAGTCAATGATCGGCTCATTATATAACTATTTCATCGAACATCCGGACGAATTGCCGGAAGATTACCAACGGCTGCGGGAGGAGGGCGACCCGATCGAGCGGGTTGCATGCGACTACATCGCCTGTATGACCGACCGCTATTCGATCTCAACCTACCGCCGCCTATTCATCCCAAAAAGCTGGAATAAACTCACCGAATCCTAAAGAACGGCCCCCGGCAGGAGCGTCCGCCACGGGTTCCCGCCCGCAGGCGGGAGCGGGAGTCCAGAGGGGCTAGCCCCTCTGGCGCGCGCCGCGCAGGCGCGGGGTGCAGGGGCAGGGCCCCGCCGGGTGCAGGGCAGAGCCCTGCCGCGCAGCAGTAACGGGCACGGTGAGGGAAAGGAGTTTTCATGGCATTTGACCGCGCATTCCTGGACGAGCTGAACGCAAGGAGCGATATCCTCGACGTCGTCAGCCACTACGTCCAACTCAAAAAAAGCGGCTCCTACTACTTCGGCCTCTGCCCCTTCCACAACGAAAAATCAGGCTCCTTCTGCGTGACCCCCGAAAAACAAATGTTCCACTGCTTCGGCTGCGGCGCAGGCGGCGGCGTCCTCAGCTTCATCATGCGCGCCGAGGGACTCACCTTCCCCGACGCCGTCCGCTTCCAAGCCGCCCAGATCGGCATGCAAGTCCCCGAGTCCCGCGCCGACCCCCGCGAAACCCACCGCCGCGACCGCCTCCTCGCCCTCTCCACCGACGCCGCCCGCTTCTTCCGCCAGCAGCTCTGGCTGCCCGAAAATCAGGCCGTCGCAGCGTATTTCCTCCGCCGCGGCCTCAGCCGCAAAACCATGAACCGCTTCGGCCTTGGCTACGCCCCCGACAGCTTCTCCGCACTCCTCGACGCAATGTGCGAAAAAGGCTACGCAAAAGAAGAGCTGCTCGACGCGGGGCTTGCCTCCCGCAGCGAAAAAGGCCGCGTCTACGACCGCTTCCGCAACCGCGTCATGTTCCCCATCATCGACGTGCGCGGACAGGTCATCGCTTTCGGCGGGCGCGTGATGGACGACTCCAAGCCCAAATACCTCAACTCGCCCGAAACGTCCATCTTCCACAAAAGCCGCAACCTCTTCGCCCTCAACCTCGCGAGGAAGACCAAAAGCGACTACTTCATCCTCGCCGAAGGGTATATGGACGTCATCGCGCTGCATCAGGCAGGCTTCGACTCCGCAGTCGCCAGCCTCGGCACCGCGCTCACCGAGGAACAGGTGCGCCTCATCTCCCGCCATACCGGCAAGGTCGTCATCTCCTACGACGCGGACGGCGCGGGGCAGGCCGCCGCACAGCGCGCAATCGACCTGCTCAAGAAAACCGATTTGCAGGTCAAGGTGCTGCGCATCCCCGGCGCGAAAGACCCCGACGAATTCATCAAGGAAAAGGGCGCGGACGCTTACCGCAAGCTGATCGAACGCTCGGAAAGCGACAACGCCTACCGGCTCGACGCGATCGCCGCAAAATATGACCTCGACGAGGACGAGGAACGCGTGCGCTTCCTGCACGACGCGGCGGCCATGCTGGCAAAAATCGACGGCGCGGTCGAGCGCGAGGTCTACGCCGGGCGCGCCGCCAAAATGGCGCGGGTGACCTCCGAGGCGATGGCGGTCGAGGTGCGCCGCGCGCTCGCGGTGCAGCAGAAAAAGCAGAAAGCTGCCGAAAAACGCGAGGTGCGGGCGGTCGTGAACGCCGCACAGCCCCGCGACCGGACGCTGCAATATCAAAATGTGCGCTCGGCAAAGGCGGAAGAAGGTATTATCCGCCTGATTTTTGCCGATGATAGCTTGATAGGGGAGGTCGCGCAGCAGATCACCCCGCAGGAATTTACCGCGCAGGTGCTGCAAAAAATATTTGCGCACGCGCTGACGCTGCACCGCCAGGGGCACCGGGTCGACGTGCCCGCCTTCGAGGGCTACCTCGAGGACAACGAAATGCAGCATTTAACGGCAGTGCTGGGCCGCGACCGCGCAAGCACCCAGAACTGGCAGCAGGCGCTCCACGATTACATAAGTACCATCGAGCGCTGCCGGATGAAAAGCGGCGGAAGCGGCGGCGGGGAGGATCCCCTGCTCCGCATGAGCCGTATCCATAGAGAAAAGAACCGATTGGGAGGAAACAGGATATGAGCACACAACAGCAGCAGCCGCAGCTGACCGTCGAAGAGCAGCAGCAGGTCATCAAGGACCTGCTCGCAACGGGCAAGAAGAACGGGAAACTGTCGCTCAAGGAAATCGCCGACGCTTTGCAGTCGTTGGAGCTGGAAAGCGAGGACATTGACAAGCTGTACGAAACGATTGAAAACATGGGCATCGAGATTGAGGGCGCGGACGTGCTCGCGCCGGTGATGTCGGCTGATGAGGATTTCGAGGCTGCGGAGGTCGAGGAGCTGCCGGAGGAGGAACTGGTCGACACCTCGGCGCTTGCGGAGGGCTTTGCGATCGACGACCCGGTGCGCATGTACCTCAAGGAGATCGGCAAGGTCGACCTGCTGAGCCCGGAGGAGGAGCAGGAGCTTGCCGAGCAGATGACGGCGGGCGCGGAAGCGGTCGAGGCGATCGGCAAGCTGGAAGCCGACCGGGAGGCGGGGGTGGAGAACCCCATGACCGCGGAGCAGGAGGCGGCGTACCGCAAGGCGGTCAAGGCGGGCGACCGTGCGAAAAAGCGGCTGGCGGAAGCCAATTTGCGTCTGGTGGTTTCGATTGCGAAGCGCTATGTGGGGCGCGGGATGCTGTTCCTGGACTTGATCCAGGAGGGCAACCTTGGGCTGATCAAGGCGGTTGAGAAATTTGATTCCAGCAAGGGCTTCAAATTTTCGACTTATGCGACCTGGTGGATTCGGCAGGCGATCACGCGGGCGATTGCTGACCAGGCGCGCACGATCCGGATTCCGGTACACATGGTGGAGACGATCAACAAGGTGATCCGGGTATCGCGGCAGCTTTTGCAGGAGCTCGGGCATGATCCGAGCCCGGAGGAGATTGCGGCGGAGATGGATATGCCGGTAGACCGGGTGCGTGATATTTTGAAGATTGCGCAGGAGCCGGTGTCGTTGGAAACGCCGATTGGCGAGGAGGAGGACAGCCATCTGGGGGATTTTATTCCGGATGACGACGCACCGGAACCGGCGGAAGCTGCATCTTTCATGCTGCTCAAGGAGCAGTTGGTGGAGGTGTTAAAGACGCTGACGCCGCGAGAGGAGAAGGTATTGAGGCTGCGGTTTGGCATTGAGGATGGGCACACGCGCACTTTGGAAGAGGTGGGCAAGGAGTTCAATGTGACGCGGGAGCGGATTCGGCAGATTGAGGCGAAGGCGCTGCGCAAGCTGCGGCACCCGTCGCGTTCCAAGAAGCTGAAGGACTTCCTAAACTAAGAAGAAAGGGCGCACCTGCAAGCCAGGAGCGCCTTTTTTGCTCTACTTGGGCAACGCCGGGGCTCTGCCCCTGGACCCCGCGCCTACGCGGCGAGCGCCGGGGCTCTGCCCCTGGACCCCGGCCCTGCGCGGGCAGCGCCAGAGGGGCTAGCCCCTCTGGACTCCCTTTCTCGCCTGCGGGCGGGACGGGGGATTCTGGGCTTTGGATATGGAAGGGTGCTCAGTGACCAGCCCGCCATAAGGACAGCGGGCTGGTCGGGCTATGTTGGTGCAGGGAAGTCCAAACCGTTTCCATCGTCCCGCCAAGCTTTTCCAGTCTTCCCCCTCCCCGGACAGCAGACAAAAACCCCCGCCATTTGGCGGGGGTAAAACAGCTTATCCGTTGAGCCGCACTATGAAAACCACCTGTTGTGCACCTTCGTTAAAGATCACGCCGTTTTCTTCATATGTGCTGACGCTGCACCCGGCTTTTTCGAGCGAATCCAGCAGCGTTTCCAGCTGCGCGAGGTTATTTTCGACCACGTAATAGCCGAAATTATCATCCCGCTGCTGCTCCTGCCCGATCTCCGGCAGGCTCTCGCCGCCTTCGACGAGGTAGCAGGCGGCAAAGACTTCCCCGCCCATCACGTTGCTGATAAACGCGCCGACCTGCGGCTGAATGATGCCGGAACGGGTCGATTTCCCGCTTTCAAGCGTGAGCGCATAGCCAGCAGCGCTGCCCGCGCCGCCGTCGGTATCGCCGGTGTCCAGGCTGTGCTCGGCCACGACGTCCTCTTCTTCCTTTGCCTGGGCGGGCAGCCCGGCGTCAGACGGATCCTGCGCCATACGCGGCTGTGCTTTTTCGGCATGTTGTTCTTCCGGCGCGCTGTTTGTTGTGGTCTGCGGGGCTGCGTCGGCGGGCTCTGCGTAAGGCTGCGCGGCGCTGCCGTTTTCCGCTGCGGCGCTCCCTGCGTCTCCGCCGTCAAGGGCGGCGGGCATGGGTGCGGCCTCAGCGCTTGCCGCGTCCTGCGGGGCAATGCCGCCTGCGGCGGCGCTGTCGCTCGCGCTGGCGCCCGCGGCGTTGCTCCCGCCCCCGGCCATTGCGAAATCGAAGGTGTTGAGCAAATTCCCGAGTGCGCCGGAGAGTACCAGTGCAACGCATGCGGCGGCGGCGATCAGCATTGCGGCCACTGGGGGGCGGCGGTTGGGCTGGCGGGGTTGGACGACGGTGCTTTGGCCGTCGGTTACGATGCTGTTCATGATGGATTCATGGAGTGTTGCGGGCGGCTCAGGCACGTGAGCGAGCGCGCTGGTGATAAACCGCAGGTCGGCAAGATAGGCCGCACAATGGGGGCACGACTGCAAGTGGCCGTCCAGGGTTTTCTGTTCATCGGGGGTGAGTGTGCGGTCAATAGATTCTTCGCACAGCTGCATGATTTTCTGACAATCAGCCATTCTCCTGCCTCCTTTCCTGTCCTTTGGACGCAGAGGGCAGCGAAATGTTCCCCCGTTCGAGAAGAATTGCGCGTAAATTTTTGCGGGCGCGGGCGAGGCGTGATTTGACGGTGCCTTCTTCGAGCCCGAGCATGCTTGCGATTTCCTGGTAGGTGAGCCCGGACACGTCGCGCAGGAGGACGATTTGCCGGTGTTCTTCGGAGAGCAGGCCGAGTGCGGCCTGCAATTCCCGGGAGATTTCGCTGTTTTCGAGGGCCGCTTCGGGGGAATTGGCGGTGCGGGTATCGGGGAGGGGAAGTTCGGAGCCTTCGTCGTCGGTGAGGGGGACGGACTGCAAATTTTTCCTGCGGGAGAAATCGATGCACAGGTTCATGGTGATGCGGTAGAGCCAGGTAGAGGTGGAGCTTTCGCCGCGGAACTTGCTGAGCGATTTCCATGCGCGAAGGAATGCTTCCTGGGCGATGTCGGCGGCGTCTGCTTCTGAACCGGTGAAACGCAGTGCGAGCGCGTAAACTTTTTTTTCGTAGGTAGTGACAATTTCTTCGAATGCGGCGGTTTCGCCTTTTTGGGCGCGCTGCATCAGAGCCAGTTCCTCAGCCATGGCCAACCTCCTTTTATTTTTCACTCTGCCCCTGCTGTCCCGCGCCTGCGCGGCGGGCGGCAGGGCTCTGCCCTGCACCCGGCGGGGCTCTGCCCTGCACCCGGCGGGGCTCTGCCCTGCACCCGGCGGGGCTCTGCCCTGCACCCGGCGGGGCTCTGCCCCTGCACCCCGCGCCTGCGCGGCGAGCGCCAGAGGGGCTAGCCCCTCTGGACTCCCTTTTTCGCCTGCGGGCGGGACGGGGGGATTTGGGGTTTGGGAAATGATATTGGGTGCTCAGTGACCAGCCCGCCATAAGGACAGCGGGCTGGCCGGGTTATGCCGGTGCATAACACCACTCCCCCTGCGCTGCGGCAGCAATTTCCTCCGCCAATTCATACAGTTCTTCAAGGCGCGACAGCTGTGACACGCGCACCTTGTACATTTTCAGTCCGGAAGTACCTTTCAGGTACCAATTGACATGCTTTCTAGCTTCCAGCATGGCGATATGCTCGCCCTTGTCCTGCGCCGCGAGTTCGATCTGGCGGACTGCGGTTTTCAGCCGTTTTTCCAGCGGCGGCAGCGGCGGCGGGGCTTTCCCTTCCAGCACAGCGTTTGTCCGTTCAAAGATCCACGGGTCGCCGAGCGCCCCGCGCCCGATCATCACTGCGTCCGCGCTGGTAGCTTCGAGCAGTGCCTTTGCGGCCTCCGGGCTTGCAGCGTCCCCGTTCGCGATCACAGGGATTGCCGCGCGCGCCTTGACCTCCGCGATAGCGTCCCAGTCAGCGCGGCCCTCGTACTGCTGCGAGCGCGTGCGCCCATGCACGGTCATTGCGTCCGCCCCCGACTGCTCTGCAACGCGGGCAAATTCGAGATAATTTTTGCTGTTTTCGTCCCAGCCGAGCCGGAATTTGACGGTCACCGGTACTGGCACTGCCTTTTTGACGGCCTCGATAATCCGTCCCGCGAGCACTGGGTCGCGCATCAGCGCCGAACCGTCGCCATTGTTGACAATCTTCGGCGCAGGGCATCCCATGTTGATGTCAATCACCGCGCAGCCGGACAGCTCAATCGCCCTTTGCGCGCCCCACGCCATCGTTTCCGGATCGGAGCCGAAAATCTGCGCGGCCGCTGGCCGCTCGTTGTCCGCGAGCGCCAGCAGACGCGGCGACTTTTTATCACGGAACCACATGGCCTTTGCCGATACCATTTCGGTCACGCTGAACGCTGCGCCATGCTCCCGGCACACCTGCCGGAACGCCCGGTCGGTCACCCCCGCCATCGGCGCAAGCATCGCCCGCCCCGCAAGCTCAATCGTTCCGATCCTCATATCCGATTCCTTTCCGTTTTTTTCAATCTTATATATTGTATCATAAAAGCCCACGCTTGACAAACTACAACTCAGTAACAACCAAAACTCCGCACTAAAAATCGCAGAAAAGCAGCCGTTTTCAGCAGTTTCCCGCAAAAACGCTGCTTTTTCGCTCACCCTGAACCCGAAATTTTTTATGCCCGCACCCGCTGAAAGCATCCCGCCCCCCCACCCCTGCCCGCGCAAAACCAGGGCAGAGGGAACAGCGTAGACCGACCAGCCCGCTGTCCTTATGGCGGGCTGGTCATTGAGCGCCCTTCAATTTCTAAAGCCCAGAATCCCCCGTCCCGCCCGCAGGCGGAAAAGGGAGTCCAGAGGGACGAACCGCCGCCATCAAATGCGCCCGTCCGGGCGCGCGGCGGTGAGTTTGAGCGGCGGCGCGCGATTTTCGAGCGCGCCGTAAACTACATGCCAGTGGCATGTAGTTTAGCGAACGTCCTAGCCCCTCTGGCGCTGCCCGCGCAGGGCCGGGTGCAGGGCAGCGCCCTGCCGCTCGCCGCGTAGGCGCGGGGGCCAGGGGCAGAGCCTGCCGCTCGCCGCGTAGGCGCGGGGTCCAGGGGCAGAACCCCGGCGCTGCCTGCGGAGGGCATCAGGCGACGCTGGGGAGGAGCAGGTTCGCACCCAAGTATCCGAACCCGATTAGCGCCGAGTTCCATACCGTAATCCCCAGCCCCGACCAAACCAAAAATTCCCGCGCCGGTATCCGGAACAACCCCGCCGGAATCGACGAAATCGTCCGCAACATCGGAATCAGCCGGCAAAGAAACAGCCCCCTCGCCCGATGCCCCCGCATCCGCTCATGACACCGCTCCACAAAGCCCTGAAACCGCTCACTCCTGCCGAATAGCCGGTGCATCACCGGTACCCCGCCGTAATAGCTTACCAGATAAAGTACGTAGCTGCCCGCAACACTGCCTACCACCGAAAGGAAAAGCGCCAGCGGCAAGCTCAGCGCACTCTGATCCACCAGCACCCCGATCGCAGGCATAATCACCCCCGCCGGGAAGCCCGGCAGATTCAAATGCTCACAAAAACAAACCGCCGCTATCATCAACAGACCGTATTGCTCGAACAGCGCAATAAATCCCTGCACCGTCACGCCAGATACCTCCTCGTTTGCACAGCCCCTCCGCCACTTGGTCAAAGCCGCAGCTGTCCGGATAAAGCCGCAGCCGTACCAGTCAAAGCCACAGCCGTCCCGGTCTAAGCCTTTGCCGCCCCGGTCAAAGCCGCAGCCGCCCCGGTCTAAGCCTCTGCCGTCCCAGATAAAGCCGCAGCAAGCCCTATTCCAACAAAGCCCGTGCGCCGCTGCCGAAGTTGCCTATAATATAGCACAAGGCCGCCGCCCACGCAAGGGCAGCGGCCAAACTTTCATAATTTTTTTACAGCAGCAACGTCAGCGCCCATGCCGCGCCCGTCAGCAGCGCCCCGCCGCCCGCGCTCAGCAGCATTTGCAGCCCCGTGTACCGCTTCCTGTACCGCCGCACCCGCTGGCATCCCTGCCGCAGATACCGCTCCGCTACCTCCCGCGCCTCCTTCAGCACGTCCTGCCGCTCGCCGTCCCGCACGATAAAAATCGCCTGCTCGAACACCGCCGAGTCCTCCGGCTGCACCACAACCACCCGTTTTGAAATTCCCTTGACCATTTCCGCGTCCTCCCGCTCAGTTTTGCAGGACTTCCCCGCCCCGCATGATTCAGCATAACCCGAATCCGGGGCTTTTAACCGTCTTTTCCACTTTTTTGCGGCGATGCAGGCAGGGCTTTCCCGCCGCGTGATTCAGCATGACCCGAATCCGGGGCTTTTAACCGTCTTTTCCACTTTTTTGTGGCAATGCAGGCATGGCTTTCCCGCCGCGTGATTCAGCATGACCCGAATCCGCGGGCTTTAACCATCTTTCCCACTTTTTACGGCAATGCAGGCAGGGCTTCCCGCCGCGTGATTCAGCATAGTCTGAATCCGGGGCTTTTTAACCGTCTTTCCCACTTTTTTGCGGCAATGCAGGCATGGCTTTCCCGCCGCGTGATTCAGCATAGTCTGAATCCGGGGCTTTTTAACCGTCTTTTCCACTTTTTTGTGGCAATGCAAAAGGGGCCTCTCCCGAGACCCCGCTTTTGCAGATCGGTGTGTGCCAGCGGGTTGTGGAGGGCCTGCTTTGGGTGCAGGCCCCTAAAGCAGTGTGAAGCGCGCCGCGGACACGCTCCTCTTACTTTCCCCGCCAGAAAACAAAACGCTGGCGCGCACTCCGTTACCGGATTGCCACACACAGCGTCACACACATGTTTCGGTATGTAAACGGTTACGACGCACGCCCCGCACGCGGGTCTTCACCATTGGCCTCTCGCTTTTCCGCGCGCCCGCCCCCGGGATCAGATGCTCACGCCCACGTGGGCCGCTCAAAAGATGATTTCAGGTGTTTTCGGTTTGGGACATTTCCCCACCGCGTTTTGGGAAGGACGCGGCGGAAAGGAACATGGGGCAAAGCGCCCCGCCCCCTTGAAAAAAGTGACGGAAAGAGGTATAATGATTGTGCGGTGCGGCTGATATGTCGTTGTGTGCGGCAGGTTGGGCTGCCATATGCAGGCCGTTCGGGATGCGGGTACATTACCCGGGCGGCTGCCGCTTTTTTTGTTTTCCTTTTTTTATTATAACCTATCGCGAGCAGAATTGCAAGCCTTTTTGCGCACGCTCCCCGCAGGCAAAATAGGCGCAGCCTCGCGCTCCCTTACACGCCCCCGCCCCGCCCGCAAACGTGGCCGGGGCGCTTTTGCAGCTGACCGGAGATCCTCCCACGCGGGCTGCGTAGCAAACCGCCGCCGGGGTGCCATGCAGCGTTATTGCAGCTGCCGGGGAATCGTCTCGCCTCGCCCGCTCGGGAACAGGAACCGCTGCCGGGGAATCGTCTCGTCCTGGCTGCTCGGGAACGGGAACCGTCGTCGAGATAGCAGGCAGCGCTTTTACATCTGCCCAGAAGTCCAACCGGGCAGGCTTGGCGTGCGGCCAACCGGGCAGGCTCGGAAAGCATTGAAAAGCGGCGAGGTGGCAAACACCCCGCCGCTCATGCGCTTTTCTGAGATCAGTTTTGCTCAAGGACGTACTCCGCAGCATCTTTG
The DNA here is from genome assembly GCA_009911355.1 of Clostridiaceae bacterium. GTDB lineage: Bacteria > Bacillota > Clostridia > Oscillospirales > Butyricicoccaceae > QXXE01. The sequence continues at coordinate 35,334 of QXXE01000025.1, forward strand.
CTCAGTCTTGGACGTACTCCGCCGCGTCCGGCGACGTGCTCTCGCCATCTGCGCCCATCTGCTCCGGGTCTACGTCCGCGTCTACGTCAAACGTAACCAGTATCCCGTCATGCGGCGTTTCGCTCAGGATTTCCTTCGCCCAGCTGTGCAGCACCACCTCGGCTTCCCGGCGCAGCACGTCCTCCGGCGCGGCCTGCACACGCTCCTCAAGCCGCCCGCGCAGCGTCCGCAGCACATTGTCCCGCTCGCCGACGGTCACGCCGGGTTCCAGCTCATAGGTCACATACACCGTCGCGCCAAAGTTAAACCGGTAAACCGGCTGCAAGGCCAGTATCAGGATTTCCTCTTCGCTCAACGGCTCTATAAGGCCGCGCTGGTCAAGTATATTAAAAATATATACGCAGTCATCCCCGAGGTTCTCCGCGTAAATCTCCCCGCATGACGCTTGCAGCGTCACATCGAAGAAATCCGCATCCGGGCCTCCGTCGCCCGGCGTTTGCCCGCTCACGGCGGCGAAGTCCGACAGCAGCCGCCCCGCCGTATCCCGGTCGGGCGCAATCTGCCGGTTGAACGCCTCCACCGTCAAATCTTCATAATCCGCCGTCCGGAGCGCCAGCAGCCGCCGGTAAGCGCTGCCCGCTTCGGCAGTCATGCGCGCCCGTCCCGGCTTACGGCCCATCAGGTAGGCATGGTTCGCGTGCAGCGGTACGCCGTCGCGCGCCGTGCCCTCCACCAGGCAGGTGTACGAGGAGCCGTTCGACAGCAGGATGTAAAAGCGGTCATCGGTGCACAGCTGCCATGCCGTGCCGTCGCTCGCCGCGCGCAGCGCCTGCGGTCTGCCGCCGGTCAGACCCGAAGCGCCTGCGCCGTCCGGCAGACCCGAAGAATCTGCGCCGTCTGGCAGGCCCAGCCAGCCCGCACCGCCGCCCGGGAACAACGCGTCGAAATTGCCCTCGCCGGGCTCGATCGGGTACAAATCCCCGAGGACTTTCATCGCGTCCTCACCAATGATTTCCTCGCACAGCTCGGGCGCGCCGCCGTCCTCCCCCGCGTAGACGGCATACCCCGGCATGCGCGCAAGGTCAGGGATAACCGACTCATGCGGCGCGTTGTACAGCGTTTTCAGCAGCCGGTAATCGCCCGTCGGGGCCGTGCGCCCCGCGTCCTCCGGCACCCGCTCCACCCGGAACAGCCAGCGGATCCCGCCGTCTACGTAGCCGTTCGCCAGCAGAAGCGGCCGCGAGCCGTCGGGCTGCGCGCCCAGCCGGATCAGCCGCAGGTACTCGTTCCCGTTCTCCACCAGCCAGACCCGCTCGGCCTGCCCGCGGATTTCCGCCGGGGACAGCCGCGTCATCTCGTCCGGATGGCTGAAATTGTTATCAAAGTTGGTTTTGCCAAGCAGCACCTCCCCTTCCTTGGGGCGGATTTCGACCAGCCTGCCAAAGCTGCTCTCGCCGACCGGGTTCCCCGAGACCGTCACCGTGCCGCTCGCGTTGACCGTGTAGCGCGGCGCGGTTTCTACCGTATAACCAAAGCTATATTGCGGCGCTTCGTACCAGATTTCCTGCACCTCGTAAAGCCCCGGCGCAAACGCCTCCGATACGTCGCAGTCGCGCGCCAGCCGGTAGCCCCAGGCGACCTGCGGGGCAAGCTCATCGGCGCTGACCCGCGCGCGCAGGTTGCCGGTGAACAGGTACAGCGAGCCGTCGTTCTGCTGCATCAGCAGCCGGAAGCTGCCCGCGTCCTCGGCGCGCCAGAGCGCCCGATTGTCGCGGTACAGCGCGCGGGCGGCTGGCTCGTCCATGCTGGTCTCAAAGCCGAACAGCGCGGCGAACTCGTCCTCGCTCATGCGGCTTTCGACGGGCTCGCCCCAGAACTGCGGGCCGCCTTCCGGCAGGCGGAACAGCCCCGCCCGGTCGACGGAATAGCCGTCCACCGTGCCCGCGCCCGCGCTGATTAAAAACTGCTGCTGCAGCGGGTAAGCGTCCTGGGGCGTGAAATTCGAACTCAGGAGCCAGCCCGTAACCGGTGCTTCGATCGCGTAGCTGCCCGCAAGGGCGGAAAAATCTGCGTCCTTTACCGGATCGGTGAGCAGCCCGCACGCAAGCAGGATCACCGCCGCCGCCCCCGCCAGCGTCGCAAGCAGCCGGGGGTTCTTGTAACGCATCACGTTCAAAATCCGCGCTTTTGTGCTGCCCTCGCCGAACGCGACGCCCGCCTGGCGCACCGCTGACAGCCGCAGCAAGGACGCTGCGTACTGCTGGCGGATGCCGGGGCCCAGCCGCGAAAGCACGGCTTCATCGCAGGAAAGCTCCATATCGCGCCCCGCGCAGCGCACGGCAACCCAAACAAGGGGGTTAAACCAATGCACCGCCAGCGCCAGCAGCCCCAGCAGCTTCCAAAGCGGGTCGCGCCGCCGCAGGTGGGTCTGCTCGTGCAGCAGGATATACGCCTGTTCCGCCTCGGGCAGCGACGACGGCAAATAAATGCGCGGCCGCAGCACGCCGAGTACAAAGGCAGTGCCAATGTGGTCGGCAAGCCAGATGTTGTCCCGCAGGCGCGCCGCCCCGACCAGCTGCCGTTTGAGCCGTAAGAGCGAAAGCGCGCTGTATCCGAGTACCAGCGCCGCCCCCGGAAGCCATAGCGCGCGCAAGGCGCGCAGACCCGACCGGAGAAGCAGCGGCCAGGAAAAGACGGGGGTGGGAGGTGCAGCCTTCTGTACGGTTCCCTGCGCGGCGGCGGGTATATTCCCTGCACGTTCCCCCGACGCGCCTGCCGGGACGGTTTCGTCCGGCGCTGCGTCGGTGGTGACTGGCGGCAAGCCGGCCGGTGGGGGCTCCGGTGCGCGGATTGCGTTGACCGCGATGGCCTGCCGCTCAGGCATCAGGCTCGCGGGGCTTTCCAATGTGACCGGGATCAGCAGCCGCAGCAGTACCAGCCCCCACAGGTAATAACGGAACCGCGCGGGCGCCCTGCGCAGCAGCAGCCGCGCCAAAAGCACGAATCCGATCACCCAGCTGCCCGCGATGCTCATGCCGAGCACCATGTCAAATGCCGCTCGCATGCTCATCCCTCCCCGCTCTGCTCGATCAGCTGGCGCAGCGCTTCGACCTCTTCGCCGCTCAGCTTCTCCTGTGCAGTAAACGCCGCCAGGAAGCGCGGCAACGAGCCCCCGAAACTGTCGGCGACGTAGCGGCGGCTCTGGCGCGCCAGGAACTCCTCGCGGGACAGGCAGGCGGTGACAACGCCGTCCCGGTTCTGGAACAGGCCGCGCTCGGACAGGCGGCGCAGGATGGTGTAAGTGGTCGATTTTTTCCAGGACAGCGCGCTTTCAGCCAGCGCCACCAGCTCGCGCGTGGAAACCGGCTCGTTGTCCCAGATGAGGCTGGCAAACCGCTGCTCAACCGCCCCCAATGTGTAGTCTTTCATATGTATTCCTCCTTGTCTGGAATCAGTTTACAGCCTGTAGACTAACTGTAGTTTACACCCTGTAGACCACTTTGTCAAGCACCTTTTTCCAGAAAGGGCGCAGGGGCGGTGTCCCGCCGTCCAGCCGCAATGTGTGAAACAGCCAGTACGCTTGAGACAGCGGCAGGCTGTTTCTATTTTTCTGCGAAATACGCCAGGATAATCATCCGAATCAGGGCGCTTACCGTGATGCCCTTTTTCTCCGCATCCAATCGAAGCTGCTCCAAATGCGCAGCCGAAAGGAATGTGCTGACCCTTTGCGTATTCATCTTTTGCCTGGGAGACATATGCCCTCTCCCCCCCCTTTCAAACCGCCCTTTATCGGTATATTACCGGTATATTATACGTACATGTTACGTTCTTATAAAGACGTTTTTTTAATAAATCGGTTACATTTCTGGACGCGGGTATCAAATTGTAGGATAATAAAGCAAACAAAGGAGGATACTGAAATGAGTAGAAAACTGACAAGATGCAAAGAATGCGGTGAACGAATCTCCAAATCCGCAAAGCGCTGCCCGCACTGCGGCGCAAGGCAGGGCGGCGGAATCGGGAAAATCATTGGGACGGTTATCCTTGTGTTCCTGATTTTGGGGCTGATTGGCGCCATCTTCGGCGGCGATGGCGATGAGCCAACCCGGGTCAACCGCGATCCGGCAGATTCCACAGTTTCCGCTGATTCTGAGGATTCCGCAGAGCCCGCTGATTCCGGCGATTCTGCACCGGCTTCCAATCCAGAACCCGCCGGCGAACCGCAGCAAACTACCTTTGGCGTTGGGGAAGCAGTTTCACTAAATGATATTGTCGTAACCCTCGTTGATGTTTCAGAAAGCAACGGAAAAGATTTTTTCAAGCCTCAAGATGGCGAGGTCTTCATCGTGTGCGAGTTTGAGATTGAGAACAACTCCGATAACGAAGTCAATATCAGCTCCATGCTTTCTTTTAACACTTACGTAGACGATTATTCTACGAATATCGATCTTTCCGCAGTCTCGTCCTCGGATAAATCGCAGCTGGACGGCTCCATAGCAGCTGGGAAGAAAATGAACGGCATTGTCGGATATGCAGTGGACGCAGGATGGTCGGAAATTGAAATCCACTTCACCCCCAACTTCTGGACAGGAAAAGAGATTATCTTTACCGCTTCTAAATAATGATACTTTCGTGAGAAACCATAACAAACTGCTCCCACGTCCCGCCCGCAGGCGTGAATGGGTGTCCAGAGGGGCTAGCCCCTCTGGCGCCCGCCGCGCAGGCGCGGGGCCTGGGGCAGCGCCCCGGCGTAACCCGCAGCGCCCCGGCGTAACCCGCAGCGCCCCGGCGTAACCCGCAACGCAGACGAAAGAGCGCGGCAGACTCCGCGAGACAAACAGCCCCCGCTGTTCTTTTTAAGCGGGGGCTGCTGTTATCCTATATCCTTTGAGTTCGTTTCTTCTACGATTTCACCAGTAGCCGCGTTGATAAACTGAACGTTGACGTTCTCTATCTGCGTGCCGTTGAATGCATGGTACATGCCTCCATACAAGTAAAACGCCATCACCGATAACGATTCGTTCAGACCAAGCGTTTCACTCTCTATCGTAACCCTGAACTGCGTGTAATCGCCATTCGTCTCAATCGCCGTGATGCTCGGGAACTCTTCCGAACCAACCATCTCCTCAAGCCCCGCGTCGATTTCATCGCTAATCTCCTGCATCAGCTCGTTATGCTTCGATTTGCCCATCACATAAGTAGCCGTGCCGTCCTCGTTCAGCGTCACCGACTTGAAGCCGTTTTCTTCCGCCAGCGCGTCCAAGTCTTCCTGCGTCGATTCACCTACAAAATCCGCCGGTATTGTAATCGTGACATCCAGAAGCCCCTTGTCAGCCTCGATCGACTGACTAGAACCGCCGTCCGCCTCGGCCGACTGCGCAGAATCGTCTGCCGCCGCCTGCGTACCCCCTGCTGCCGGTTCGGCTGGCGAACCAGCAGGTTCGTCCGCCCCGCCCCCGCACGCGCTCAGCAAGAACAGCATGCAACATGCCAGCATCATACTGAAAATTCTTTTCATGGTTTTGTACCTCCCTCTTTTTTCCCTATTCTACTACAAATCGGCGGCTCCGGCAAGACCGGATTCGTAAGCCGTAAGAGGAAACCGTTTTTGTGATCTGGTGCGGCTGCGTGGGAAGCTCCGCAGGTATGCAGCGCGCAGGGAGGATTGCCGTGTCCGGTTCCGGGTAGGCGCTGAGTGGTTTCTCACGTTGGGCGAACCGGCAAGCACGGTTCCGGCGCGTTCCCGCTCGGTTTGTTTAGACTCCCTGCCGTGTGGCAACGGCCGGGGAGCCAATTCGGCCTGCGTCATGTTGTCCTGCTCTATCCTTTCTACCGCCTGCCTGATGTACTCGCCCGGGTTTCTTCCTTTGCTGTAATTCGATTATACGCCTGTTCGCACATAGATGCAAACCGTTTTATCATTTTATCAAGAGCCGCGCGGTCAGGTGCAGTCCGGAGCCGTTGCCCGCGATCGCCTTGCGGTCGATGAGCAGCTGGACGGTGTCGCGCAGTTCGCCTGCGGGGATGTCGGTCAGTTTTTCGTAGTATTTCATTTCGTCGTCCTCCTGCGTTAATTTTGCCTGGAATTCGCGCCAGAGCGCCGGGTTCTGCACCATCGGCGCAGGGCAGTCCTTGTGGGTCACGTCGTAATGGCGGACTACGCGGTCAGGCGGGATGCTGTAGCGCTGCATCAGTTCCCGCACCAGCGCGGCGGCGCGGTCTACGCTGCCCTGCCGAAGCTTTCCGTGCTTGTCCAGCATGCAGACCTCCACACCGATGCTGTTCGCGTTGCGGCATGCGGGGTGATAATACGCGCCCTTCGTGCCGCAGTGCCAAGCCGCGTGGCCGTCTGGCACCGACTGCCACACCTCGTTTTCGTCGACGAAATAATGCGCCGACGTGCCGGTTACCTCCCGCGCGAAGTAGTCGGCGTTATTCTTGGCGGTGTCGCCCCGGTTGCCGGTGTAATGCAGCACAAGATAGGCGATATCAGACAATTTGCGCTGCTTCGCAGTGAAATTTTCGCGGTTTGCGGTTTTAATCTGCATGTTCCGTCTCCCTGCCGCCGTCAATGGTATCCTGAATTTTCTGGCTCTGCGTCCCGAAATAGAACGCGATCACGACGGCATACACCGTCATAAAGTCCTGGCTGATGCGTCCGGCGACCGCCATATAGGCGAACACCAGCGTCAAAACCAGCGTCACCAGCGATTTCACGCTCAGCAGGTTTGCCAGCCGTTTCAAAATTTTGTCATTCATGGTTTTCGTTCCTTTCCCCGAAAATCTTGGTCAGGCACGCAAGCCCCAGCTCCGCGCCGAAAAAGGTAATGCAGGCGGCGACGATCCCCGTCGAGCCGTCTGCCCACTGATAGTTGGGGGTTGGAGTAAAGGTCGCGGCGTAGTCACCCGGTTCGGTCGCTGCCGTATCCCCGCCGAGCGTCATTTTGTCCGGGTCGTAGCCGTTCCAGACGGGGCTTTGCGCGCTGCCGTTGTAGGTGAGCGCACCGGCCTGCCCGGGCAGTGCCAGCGTCACCGCCGACACCGTGACCGGCACGGAAGCCGTCACCGTCCGCCCGTCCTCGGTGTAGCTGAGCGTGACCTCCTGCGCCCCCAGCGCGGCAAACGCCGCCGCCGGGTAGGTGTACCCCGTGACCGCCTGCCGCGCCCCGTCCGAGTACACCGCGTCGGCCTCCATCCCCGCCGGGTCGAAGGTCTCCAGGTAGCGGTAGGCGGTTTTCGCGGGCGGCACCCGCACCTCGAGCCCCGCCAGCACGGGCGTAACCGTGACCGGCTGGCTGGCGGTCTTGACCGTGCGCCCCTCGGCATAAGAAACTGTGACCTCTGTCACGCCGTCGGTCAGCACCTGGGGGCTGTAGGTGTAGCCGGTAATTTCGAGCGACGCACCGTTGGTATAGGCCGCGTTGACCACCATCCCGGACGGGTCGAAGCTGTCCCCGGACTTGTACACGAGCTTGTCCGGCGGGCTCACGATCGAAACCCCGGCAAGCTTCATACCGCTGCTGCCGCCTCCACCGCCTCCGGCGTTAAATACCCGCGCGGTGTCCGCGCCGCCCGCGTCGGGGGTCTCGAACCGCAATACCTGTACGGAAAGAGTTGATTCCGGGTCAAATTCGCTGTGGAACAGCAGTTTTCCGTCCTCTGTGAGCCGTTCTGCCCAGATGACACATTCGGTGTATTCGTCGCGGCTGGCGGGCGCGGGGCCGACCAGGTAGCTGTAACGCCCCGCCGCCAGCAGGAGCGGGCTGGAAGCGGTCAAATCACCGTCCGACCAGCCGCCCGCAGGCAGCTCCAGCGAAAACGGCACGCCCAGCACATCGCCCGCGCCCACGCCGTCGCGCCCGTTGTAGACGCTGTAAGTAAACGTGCGCCCGTCGGTCAGCGTGAGGGTGTAAACATCCGCCGTGCCCGGCGAGCCGTCGCCCGAGGTGCGCTGCCAGCTGGCAATCCCGACGCCCTCGAGGCCGGACAGGTCGGAAAGGAACACCCAGGCCGCGCCGCCGTGGACAAACAGCTTGGAATTGTCCTCGTCGCCTACGCTGGACGCGATAATGACCAGATCGCCCTCCTGCATATTCGCAAGGTCGGCTTCCATATCGCCAACCGACGAATAGGATTTTACAATCGAAAGCACCGATTTGATGCCCGTATCGCGGTATTCCTGCGCGTCCGCGGCCCAGACCCACCAGGTGCCGTCCTGCGGCCTGGGGGGCTTGCCGCTGTACTGGATCGCCGTCCCGGCTGCGTCTGCGGCTTCCTGCGCCTTGCCCGCTGCGGTATCCGCTGCCGACTCCGCTTCCTGCTGCGCGGCTTCTGCGGCTTCCTTCGCGGACTCTGCCGCCGTGCGGTCGGCCGCTGTTTTCTGCGCATCCGCCGACGCGCTCCCCGCGCTTGCCGCTGCCGACGCCGCGCTTGCTGCCGCTTCGGTTTTCGCGTCCTGCGCGGACGCTTCCAGCGCAGACACGTTCGCTTCCGACGCGTCGACCGATTCCTTTGCAGCCTGCGCCGCCGCGATATACCGCAGCTCGTCGCGGATGATCTGGTTGAGGATGTTTCTCATCGGCTGCGCCACCGCGCTGTCGAACCATTTGCCCGCCGCGCTCCATCTCTGCACGATTGCATCCCAGGCGCTTCCGGCGGCTGCCTTGACCGAATCCCAGTTCTTCACCAGCAGCGCGACGACTGCAATGATCGCGCCGACCGCCGCAACGGCCAACCCAATCGGCGAGGTCAGGAACGCAATCGCTGCCCCGAGCGCCGCAGTGCCCGCCGCAGCCGCCGCCGAAATGGCGGTCCAGAGCGTAACGGCGGCGTTCACCAGCCCGAACGCGGCCGCAAAGGAGCCTACGACGGCTGCGATATTCGAAATGGCCTCTTGGTTCCCGGCGACCCAGTCGGCAAACGCCGTCAGAAGCTCCAAGATTTTCGTCAACCCCTCGGAAATCACCTCCGCGAGCAGATCGGTCCCGAACAGCCCAGAAACGAACTCCAACGCCGCCTGGAATGCCTGCCCGATCGCTTCAAAGACCGAATTTGCGATTCCCTGCCAGTCGAGCCTGGTCAGGAACAGCCGGATTTGCTCCCCGACCGCCTGCCATTCGATCGTTTGCAGCGTCTGGGTCATGGCGTTGAAGAAGCCCGTGACCAGACTGCTTGCGGCCCCTGCAAGGCCGGTCATGTCAAGCGCCAGCAGCAGCCCCGCCAGCGTCTCAAGCGCGAGCTTGAAGCCCGACCAGAGCAGCAGCCCAGCGGCGTTCCAGTCGACCGCAGAAACCGCGCCGCTGATCAGCGCGGCGCGGCCCATGCCGAAGCCCGTCCAGTCGAAGGTGTAGAGGAAATCCGCCATCCCGAGGACGGCAAGGTTGAGCCCTGCGCCGAGCAGATTCCAATCGATGCTGCCGACCATGTTGTTCAGCGCGGTCGCAAGCTGCTGCCCGATCTGCTACACCTTCTCTTGCAAACCGGGGAAGGTAAACATCTCATAAAGCCGCCCGGAAAAGCCATTCATCCAGCCGGAGAAGGCGGCAAGCCCTGCTTGCAGCTGCGGGACCGCGCTGCCGAGGACGGTGTCGGCCATTTCCGCGAACGCCTGCCCCCAGGAGCCCGCAGACTGCCCGCCGTAGTCATAATCGAACGTGGGCGCGCCGGGTTCTGCCGCGCCGCCCGCCGAACCGCCGCCCGCCTGCCCATAGAGCGCCTTTGCGTCCGCCTGCGACTGCTGCGCCGTTTTGCCGAACAGCGCGGATGCGAAGCGCCCGGCGACCGCGCCCACGCGGGTCATCAGGTCAATCAACGCGGCGAACGCAGGAAGCATCACGGCGTAGATCGGCTGCGCCGCCGTCAGCAGTACGCCCTTGAGCCGTCCGAGCGCGGCAGCGATCTGCTTGTCGGCCGCGAGATAGCCGCGAAGCTGCTGCCCGACCGCCGCGAAGCTCTGCTGGACGACCGAAAATGCGGGCAGGCTTTTCAGAATGCCGCCTAGCCGCTGAAATACGCCGCCCAGGTGTTCGGAGGCCAGGGCAAACGCGTTCAGCTTGCCTGCCAGATCGGCTCCGCGCGCAATCTTGGCGGGGAGCTTCTGGAACACTGCAAGCGCCTGCTGCGCCGCCGAGCCCGTTTTCCCCGCGCCCTTGCCCCCGCCTCCGGGGGCCTCCGCGCTGACCTTCCCGGCCTGCACCGGTGGGCCGGGCTGAGGCGCCGCCGCCTTGTCCTGCGCCTTTTTCGCGTCTTGGCCGCCGCCCGCCGCTGCTGCCCGGCTCTGCCGCCGGACGGTCTTCTCCATCTGCCCCGCCTGCGCTTTCAGACGCTCGAGCGTGTCCAGCGAGGACTTAAACCAATCGTTGTGCGGGGCCCTGGACATGCGCCGGATCTGGCTTTCCAGCGCGGTAATTTTCAGTTTGAGCTGCGCCAGCGCCTTTTCGGCCTGGGAAATATCGAGGTTGACCTCAAGGAAGATCGCCCCGTCAACTCGTGCCATGCTGCACCCACTCCTTTCTGCCGCGGTGTCCCGCGCGTCAAACGCCCCATTCCCGGAGCGTTGTTTCCTCTGCCTGGGTATACGCCCGCCGGAAGTCGACGAACTTCCGGTTCTGGCGGTAAAACGCGCGCTCCTGCTTGTCGAGCGGCCTGCCGCGCGCCTGTTTGCTGCGGATGCCGACCACCTGCGCAAAGGTGCAGTCGCCGATCTCCTGATAGGCGGCGAGGAAGGTCCACCAGTGCAGGTACGGGAGCGCGCGGATTTCGCAGCCGACAATGCGGTTGACCGGCGCGGCGATAAGCGGGAAATCCTGCTCCCAGTCGACCAGCCGGGGCTGGGGCCTGCCGTCCGGCTCGTCCGCGCCGCCGTTTAGGAAGCGGTAGAGTTCCCGGATTGCCTGCTCGAAGTGCTGCGGCGGCATCGCGCTGCCGAACGCGGGATAAAGGATGGTGAGCGCGGCGGCGGCTTTTTCCTCGCCGGACAGCTCGGGGTCGGAGAGGGCGGTGCAGATGTCGAGCGCCGCCCGGTAATCCGACCGGATTTCGTACAGAACGCCGTCAATTTCGACGTTTTCCGGCAATTCGTAGCTCATTTGCGCTGATATTTCGCGGTGTACTTCGCGATGCGGGGGTTGGTCTTTTTCTGCTCCGCGGCGAAGGTGGTGTCGATGAGGTCGAAGATAGCAAGCATGAGGTTGCACCAGACGGGCAGGCCGTCGGCGACGGCGTAGACGTTCATGCCGCCGAACACCGCGTCGCAGACCGGCGCGCCGAGCGCTTCGTCCACCATCGCGCGCATTTCGGCGTCGCGTGCGCGGGCGATCTCGAACACTTCGCGGTTGTCCGAAAGGCGGTCGATTTCAGCCTGATAGTCCTCCTGCTTGCGGTCGAGCGCGTCGAAGGCGCGGAACATCCGTTCGATGAAAACGCTGTCGGTGGGGTTAAAGCGGACGGTCGCCCTGCCGTTGATGTCGTAGTCGACGAGGCCAGTTTCAAAACGGATATCCGCCATTATTCCGCCACCTCGCCTTCGGGGGTAAAGGTGACGGTGCCGTCCGCCGCGCGGGAAGCGGTGCCGATGGTGCGTTTGCCGCCGTAGGTCACGTCAACCGGCATGCCAAGATTGCCGCCGCCCTCGCCGCCGAGGCTGGACAGCTTGACCATGCAGGAGACGTAGCGCTCGGCGAAGGCCGCGCCGCCCTTGCCCGCGTAGAGGTGGACGATCAGCATGTCCTGGCTCGCAAGCACCTGCGCGTTCTGCTCGCGGACGGCAAGGTTCCAGATTTTCTGCTGCGCCGCGTCGTCCGCGTCGAGCTCGCAGGGGTCAAAGGTCTGCGTAATGGTCGGCTTTTTGAGCGCGCCCCAGGTCGCTCCCAAAATGTCCTGTTTGGTTTCCTCCGACCAGTCCATCTCCTCGGCGCTCTCCTCGACGCGCTTGCCGATGGGCGACCAGACAGGCGCGGAGGCCGTGCCGGTGTTGAGATAGGCCACCAGCAGCTCGCGCGCTACGGTTTCGCCGGGGTTCGTGTTAAATTCGATGTCTGTCACTTAAATCACCTCATAAATAAAATTCAGTAAAATTTGATGGTCTTCCGAGCCGTTTTCGTGGGCTTGCAGCAGCCCCGCGCCGCTGCTTCGCTGCACAGAAAGCGCCTTTGCGCGGCCCTCGAGCGGTGGCCGGAAACGGTGCTGCGCATCCTTCGGCCCCGCAGCACCGCACCAGTCCCGCCCGCAGGCGAGGAAGGGTGTCCAGAGGGGCTAGCCCCTCTGGCGCTCGCCGCGCAGGCGCGGGGTCCAGGGGCAGAGCCCCGGCGTAAGAGGAAGCGCAAACGCAACCCGCAGCGCATTCTGCGTGATTTTGTAGTCATGCAGCAAAGCGACCAATTCCCCCGTCCATTTTTTGGGCATCTTTTTCAACTCCTTTCTGTCTTTTCGGTTGAAAAATTCAAACTTCTGTATTATTATGGAAGCATCACCGAAACAGAACAACGTGAGGTTTGAATGTTCCAACTCACAGGCTTATTGCAGTGCAAATTTTAGAACTCGCCAAGTGCTGAGAGTTAAAATTTTTGAACTTATTTGTTATGCACAAAAAGAGTGGAGGATATTTGTGTTTTTCGACAAATTTAAGGAGTTATGCGACGCCCGGGGCGTCACACCAACCAAAGCTGCGCTGGAGGCCGGGATCAACAAATCCAGCGTCACCTACTGGCGAAAGAACCCCGATTCCGCACCAACAGGGCAGGTCGCGCAAAAGCTATGCGAATATTTCGGGATCAGCAAGGGCGAGCTTTACGGCGACGGGCCGCAGCAAGCGCCCGCCTGCAACAACGAATCCACCAAAGATGAAGACCTCATGTTCGCGCTGTTCGACTCGCATGAGGAAATCACCGAGGAGATGCTCGCGGACGTGAAAGCCTACGCCCGCTTCAAGCTGGAACAAAAAAGGAGAGGCCTATAATTTGAGCAGATTTCTTGAATTATGCCAATACGCTGAAACACGCCGCATCGATATCGACTATTTCCCCCTGGGCTGCCTCGAAACGCTGTCCATGCCGGTCTGCGGCGCGAACGCCATCGCGATTGGCCCCGCTAAGATCAAGTCCGCCGCCGATGAGACCTACAAGCTGGCGCACGAGCTGGGACACTGCGAATACGGCGGCTTTTACAACGCAAAAAGCCCGCTTGACCTGCGCGGTAAGCGGGAATATAAGGCGGATGTATGGGCAGTGCAGAAAATCCTGCCGTTCGCCGAGCTGCGCAGCGCAATCCTGAACGGGAATCGCGAAAAATGGGAGCTCGCCGAGCATTTCGACCTCCCGGAAGATTTCATTTCCTTTGCGCTCACCTACTATCCGGAACGCAAGGGCTATACCATTGACGCGCCGGAGGAGTGATTCGCGCGCCGGGATTTTTACATCAAAAAGATTCAGCAGAATGTGAAACAAAATCTTTGCACTTGTCATTTGTTCGCTGCCCGCGCGCCAAAGCCTAGCGCTTGGCATCTGCGGCGCAAGCGATTTTGCATAAAAAAGCCGCGCCACCCGAGCGGCACAAGCGAAAGGAAGTACCTATGAACAACGAAGAAAAAATCTTGACTCTGCTGACTCAGATGCAGTCTGATTTGAGCGATGTAAAGACCACCCAGTCCGAGCACGGCGAACAGCTGACCGAGCTGAGCGACCGCTTGGGCAGCGTTGAAACCACACTGGCCGAGCATAGCGAACAACTAGCCGCACACGGCGAACAGCTGGCCGAACTGCGCGACCGCCAGCTCAGAATGGAAATGAATCTCGAGCACACGGTCATCCCGCGCCTGGACATCCTGTGCGAGGGACAGCAGCTGTTACAGGATACGCTGGCGCGCAAGGACAGCGTAGAGGACATCCGAGACGCGCTGACCGAGTGGGAAACGGCAAACAATGTTTCTTTTTCGGAGGTCTGGAACCGAGTTGCGAAGCTGGAAAAAGTGAAATAACAAAAAAATCCCGCCCGCTGTTGACGCACGGTGCGGGAGCATAAGGGGTACTGAACGCTCTCACACGCTCAGTACCCCTATTTACCATACTCCGAAAGGCTTTCAGCAAATGCCTCCCGATTCGGCCCATCTTCAGAATACTTGGCAGTGGGAAGATCCGGACCGCTCATTGGTAACACCTCTGTTTCTTGATACCGCAGGATTCACTACGTGGCCTTGATATTTGTGCCAACTGCACCAATCTTTTGGAATCGATATTCCATGTTACCACACGCTTTCCGCCTCCGTCTGCTACCACTTTATCCATGCAGTCCACCATCCCACTGAGCGAAATATCTTTACCGCTGGCCGAAAGAAGCTTGCAGAACTTAGCGTATTGCTTTTCACAGGCATCGAAAGGGCTATGGCGCAAGCCATAGCCCTTGATGAGATGATATCATATTTTCCACGAGCTTCGCCCTTCCAATGCCAAACCCACAACAAAAACGCGATTAAGCGCTATGCAGCTTTGTAAATCTGGTAAATTTCTTCAAGCGTGATATACCTTCCAAGTATGGAACAGATTTCCTGCTCCCTGGAGAGAAAAAGCTTGGAAATCAGTCGCCGTACATCCTCTTTTGTTCCATAATGAATTTGATTATGGCAGTTGCTGCAAAGCGAAAATATATTTTGTTCTCGATAAAGGCTGACGCCAAAATAATCCGTCATTGACATCGGGATTAAATGGTGCGGTTCCATATATAAGTGGGACGAATTTTTCCGAAGGAATGAGGTATGTGCTGTATCGATTTCGCAGCGGTATCCTGCACGGATAAGCGCACGCCGTGCAACTGCGGGGTCCCGCAAATAGATATTCTTATTACCTGAACGATTCGAGACGAGCCCTTTGGGCATGGGTTTGTCTGAAAGGACTGTCAAAAATTCATCCTGGGAGTCCTCCGCTTGCGACAGCTGCTCTAACAGCAGTTGGTCTGCGGTAAATTCCGGCTGGATTTCTGTCTGGAAAAACTTTTGATAGAACATTGCAGTAAAATATGTAGAGTCTCCAAAGGAAATGTTTTGAAGCCGCTGAGAGAGCGCCCGAACGTATTCTTTCCCTGCTTCTGTAATTTTCCAAAGCCCATGTTCGCCATTGCACATATACCCGTTTGCAACCAGATGTTGTCTTTCAAAGGAAAAATCATTGCGCCAGACTTTTTCATTTCTAGTGGTTCTGCAAATGTCATTTTGGTCGTTTTTATACCAATATCCGTTTTCCTGAATATGTTTTAGCACCGTCTTTCTCTGACTTCCCCCATCCAGTTTAATCAGAGAATATAGCAGTACCAGCCACTTCTGTTCCTGATGACTCATTTGCACGGATAATCGCCCTCCTTACTTTGAGCGCACAAAATGGGATAAGTAATATATTGTCGGATGAAACAATGCTCAAACTCTTTCAACAATTTTTTCTGCAACGTGTCGGGGCATTGTTTCTGATACTGGAAAACCTCAAACAGTATGTCACCGATTTTCTTCTGCGTTTCCATATCCGGGAAAAAGACCGTAACTTTTGAAAGTTTCTTATTATCAATGCGAATCAAGGGTTGAAAATCGCAAAACAATCCGCTTTGTTCGGTATGCTCGCCGATTTGGTCGGATATATA
>QXXE01000244.1 GCA_009911355.1 Clostridiaceae bacterium
CTGAAATCGGTACGGTTGCCCATTGCGTCATAGACATTATACACCGTCTGGCCGTCTGTGTTTTCCTCAACCACACGTCCGAACGCGTCATAAATGATACTGCATTCAGTTAGGTTATGACGTAAACATATTGGCAGTTGCTTTTAATATACATAGACAGTCCCCCTTTGCAAGCAAAAGGGGACTGGAGTGCTGATATGCCATTATTGCGAAGACTACAGGACGAAACGTTTGCTATGCTATGAGTTTGAAACGCCTTGCAAAAAGTCAGTTGCGCGGCGTTCATTTGCAAGAAGACATTCCTTTATTTCCTTCTCGGGCGCAGATGAGAAAAACTCGTAAAGATTTCTTAATTCCTCATCAACTGCTGCTTGAAAAGGCGACTCCGCAGGAAAAACCCCATACTGAGCATTTCGCTCAGCTGCTTCTTTGCGCTGATGCTGTAAGTTACGTATTCCAGAAATTGCAGCATCACGATTCCCTGCTTTTAAGTGAACATATGCAGCCTCTAATGACAACTTGTTAAATCCGTTCAGCGCAGATATATCTTCGCTTATGCATTTACAATTGTGATATTTTTCATAATATGGAAGCAACCATTTTATAATTGCGTGACCAATATCTTCTACACAATGTTCAAAGCTAAACGGTTCACCTTTGATTTCTGCAAAAGGCCAAAATGAGGGTGGCGACATCAACCAACCAATATCCCCTCCTTCAAAAAAATTTTTATAGAAAGCTGCTGTTGGATAGCATAAAGGCTGTGTTGAAAAAGACACTGTATATAAGGTTCTTCCTTTGACATGCTTATGTTTTATCTCAAAACCCTGCACGATGTCTTCACTCAACCTAAAAACAACATTCCCCTTATTGCAGAATCCATATCTTGTAATTTTTGGATAAATCATTTTTGTAATTTTTGTCATAGCAACCCTCTAAATTTATGGAACAGGAATTAGCACACTTGCACCTCCGGTCGCAGTTGCAAAATATATTTCCGTGGCAATTCCACCTATTGTTATTGCATCTTGTAGAACTTGTTCCTTAACAAACTCGTAAGTATATTCATATGCAATAATACCATGCCCAACTCCATAGTAACTTACATTATAATTTACATACCGGGTTTTAAGGTAAAATGTTCCGGATAGACTATTGTCACCATATGATAGCTTCGTGCTTGGAAAATTTTTCCATTCATTGTGAACATATCCGTCGATCTGTTTATACGCATTAACCAACGATGTAGGATCAACAACAATCTTCCAGCTCTTTACCTCCCATACACGTCCGCCTGGGCTGATTATATCTGCACGACCTCGCTTAAAGAAATCTTGATATCTTATCGCTTGCTCTAAAAAATAATCCGGATGTTTTTGCTTAACGTGATATTGAACCATATTATGAATATAACCGGGATATGGAACAACAGCCAACCCTTTAGGATCGGTATGGACAATTGGATTATTCAAGCAATATAAGTAGATATTCGAACTTTGTATAATCGAATTGACTTCGATGTTACCATATTGATTGAGAATACGATTTGCATCATTCCAGTATGGGTCTTCCGCCAGCATACACCCAAGCGCCGGATCGTAGTAACGGGCACGGAGATAAATCCTGCCGGTTTCAGCATCAAAGTATTCGCCGCAGTAGCGGAACGGGTTGGTGTCGTTCGCCGCAGGGTTCACCTCGTTGCCGAACGCGTCATACTCGTAGGATTTTGTCGCTGCGCCGCTGGTATTGGTGAGGT
>QXXE01000245.1 GCA_009911355.1 Clostridiaceae bacterium
CTGTTTTTTCATTGCATTCCCGCCTGCTTTCTTCTGTTTTTCTCAGTATAGCAGTTTTTTCGCCTTTTGGGTTACCCAGCGTTTACAATTTGTTTACTCATTCAAATACCCTGCTATAAATATGAGGTGCAGCCATGAAACGCTTAAAATTGTTTCCGAAGATATTTCTCTATACCATGAGCATCATGTTATTTGTCGTTGTTGTCACGCATGGGCTGATCTATCTGCTTGCCCCACAGATGCAGCTTGCATTGAGTACCCAAGATGATGTTGTTGTCAGCATCCGGCAGGAGCAGTTTGTGACCGAGGCAGTAGAAAAAGCCCTGCCTATCTCGTTAAGCTGTTCCCTGCTGATTTCCGTTGTCTGTTCCCTCCTGTTTTCCAAAGCGATTGCCGACCCTATCAAGAAGATTTCTGCGTCAACCGAGCAGATGATGAAGTTAGACCACGGGGCAAGCTGCCCTATTCATACCAAGGATGAAATCGGTACACTGGCGCAGAACGTCAATGATCTGTACTCTAATCTGCTGTCTACCATTGAACATTTAGAACGGGAAAAAGACGCTGTGCGTGATATGGAGCGGGCCAAGGTTGACTTTCTGCGGGCGGCGTCCCATGAACTGAAAACACCTGTGACCGCATTGAACGCCACCCTGGAAAATATGATTTTAGGCGTTGGGAAGTATCAGGATTACGCTGCCTATCTCCCGGAGTGCAAGGAAATGGTGGAGCAGCTTTCCAGGATGATACATGAAATTCTGGAAACCTCCAAGCTGAATTTGATCGCCGAACCGCCAAAACAGGTTGATGTGTCTGAACTGCTGGCGGAACTGTGCGAACCCTACCAACTGATTGCGGTGGCACATCAAATTACATTCTCTCTTGACTTGCCGGAGCAGTTTTCCGCTGTGCTGCCTGTTGGCCCGTTCAGTAAAGCGGTGTCTAATATCCTTGCAAATGCTGTCGCTTATACAGAGGCCGGGAAAAATGTTTCCGTCTATATGGAGGGGCGCAGCCTTGTGGTCGAAAACGAGTGCAAGCCAATCCCTGACGATGAAATCCGCCGTCTGTTTGAACCGTTCTATCGTCCAGACTTCTCCCGGAGCCGGGAGAGCGGCGGTAACGGCCTGGGACTCTACATCGTAGATACGCTCCTGACCTCCATGAACATTTTCTATGCGTTTGCACCGATGAAATCCCGGCCAGGGATGCGATTTACCATCCATCTATAAGCGTGAAAAACTCCCTTCTCGGGGAGTTTTTTCATTTCCACCACAATTCCATTTCCGTTTCATACCCATTCCACATTGGGGTGCTATTCTACAGGTGCGTTCGGAAGAACAGCACAACAATATGGAGGTATCAACATGAGTATTTTCAAACGAGCGTGGCTATACGTCACGCGAAAACGGGGGAAAACCATTCTCCTGTTCGCCATTCTGCTGATTATGGCAACCTTTGTCCTGACGGGCCTTTCCATCTGGAAAGCATCGGAGGCCGCGCAGCTTGACCTACGGCAGAGTTTGGGCGGCAAATTTGATGTTTTCGTGGATTGGAGCAATAGCCCCTATGTAGTGAAAGAACCCGCCAAAGACGAAGTAGACGAGGAAACAGGCAGGACATCAAGCAGCTTTCTCATGTACTCCACCGTACAATTTACCCCGGAAAATATCGCGGCCATCAAAGGCGTTTCCGGCGTGAAGTATTGCGGTGCAAGGCAGGACAATCTTCTCCCATTTGACGGGCTTTCC
>QXXE01000246.1 GCA_009911355.1 Clostridiaceae bacterium
GCGCCGCTTAAATACCGCGTAAGCGTTGTGCGGCTGTAGCCGATTTCCTTTGCAAGCGACTCCGGCTTTACTCCGTGCGCTTTGGCGTACTGCTGGAACTGCTGCGCAAGGCTGGCAGGCTCCGCGCCCGGTTCCATGATCTTTGCTGTAGCTTCCATAATAGCCTCCTTTTATTCGTTCATTGCCCGCAGGCGTTCCAGCGCTGCGCCCGCCTTTTCGGTTAAGAATTCGTCGCCTGCTGCGGATTTCTTTTTGCGGCTGACCGTCTCGGAACGGTATTCTTTATCTGTAGGAAGCGCGACCACCTTCCGCTGCGGCGCGTGCCCGATCATCAGGTCAAGCTTGCCGACCGCCGCAGGCTGGCTCGGGTCAAGCCGCAGCTCGGGCGGCGTTCGGTACTGCTCGAGGATCGCCCGCACATCGGAAAGCTGCCGGTTTTTGCGCCTGTGCAGCTCCTCGAGGGCGGCTTCCGAAACGCGCTCGCCGAACTGCATCAGCTCCGCCGAGCAGGCTTCGCAGACCTTGCGGCCCTCCTTGTCGTAAACGTACAGCCTGCGCACGTCGTCTACGTCCCAGCGGATACCGACCGTCTGGTCGACGTAGTGCGCGAGCTCGTCCGCCGTGTAAAGGGTCTTGAATTTCGTGATGCCCTGCGTCGTGACCTTGGCCTGCGCGGGCTTCATCAGCAGCATTGCGGCGTATTCCCTCGGCGGGGCGGGGCGCTGGATGTGGGGCTCGTTGTCCCATACCCCGCGCGGGGTGCGGTAATGTTCGCCTGCTTCCTTGAGTCCCCGGTGCTCGTGCATGTCATACCAGTCCGCACGGAACACTTCCAGCGCGTCCATAAATTCATCTATCGTGAGCAGTTCGCCGCGTTCCAGCATTCGAGGGATATCTTTCTTGATCTTGCTGGTTGTCCGGGAGGCGGTAAGCGTGCCGGTATATGACTTGAATTTTCGAGAAAATTGCAGGCAAAAAGTGTTGAATGCGCGTTCGATCGGCTTGTCCCATGGCTGGAAGGGCAGCGAACGCGACCACCTTTTCACGCCCATCGCCAAATAGAAGCCCTTTTCCTCTGCATCCATTAGAGCGCTTTCCATCGCGCGGAGCTTCCGGTCTTGCCCCAGCGTTTCATGGTTGGCAAAGTCCTTGCCGTTATCCATGTGCGCTTCAAGGGGGACGCAGCCCGCCTCGTAGACCATTTTAATAAAAGACTCCTTGACAATCTGCGTATTGGAGTGCTCGCACACAATCATGCCAAGAATGCGGCGGCTGCGCACGTCCTCCCACGCAACCAGCACAGGCCGGATCGCTTTGCCCTTCCCGTTTGGCGTGGTGTACTGCACCCACACATCGAAGGTGTGCGCGTCCGCGACCACATACTCCATAACCTCAAGCGTGGAAGCGTCGCGTTTACACTTGACCTGCTTTTTGTTCTTCCATTCCTGCAAGCCTTTCGCCGACAGATAGTGCGCGGACGCCGCGCCAGGACTGTCCATCAGGTACTTGATGTAGCGGCTTATTGTTTTTGCTGAAGGGCAAGTTTCCCAACCGCGCTCCTTTGCGGTTTCGCTGAAATGCTCATAAAGCAGCTCGACGGTAGGGTTATTGCTGGCAAACTCTTTGTCAAACCAGATGTTCTCAATGATTGCGCGCTGCTCGGCGGTGAGGCTCGGGAAGGTCTCTTTCGCGCGGGGCTTGCGGCAAAGGGCAAGCACTTTGAAATGATCGTGGTTCTGGCCGTC
>QXXE01000247.1 GCA_009911355.1 Clostridiaceae bacterium
GCGCCGCTTAAATACCGCGTAAGCGTTGTGCGGCTGTAGCCGATTTCCTTTGCAAGCGACTCCGGCTTTACTCCGTGTGCTTTGGCGTACTGCTGGAACTGCTGCGCAAGGCTGGCAGGCTCCGCGCCCGGTTCCATAATCTTTGCTGTAGCTTCCATAATGGCCTCCTTTTATTCGTTCATTGCCCGCAGGCGTTCCAGCGCTGCGCCCGCCTTTTCGGTTAAGAATTCGTCGCCTGCTGCGGATTTCTTTTTGCGGCTGACCGTCTCGGAACGGTATTCTTTATCTGTAGGAAGCGCGACCACCTTCCGCTGCGGCGCGTGCCCGATCGTCAGGTCAAGCTTGCCGACCGCCGCAGGCTGGCTCGGGTCAAGCCGCAGCTCGGGCGGCGTCCGGTACTGCTCGAGGATCGCCCGCACATCGGAAAGCTGCCGGTTTTTGCGCCTGTGCAGTTCCTCGAGCGCAGCCTCGGAAACGCGCTGGCCGAACTGCATCAGCTCCGCCGAATAGGCTTCGCAGACCTTGCGGCCCTCCTTGTCATAGACGTACAGCCTGCGCACGTCGTCCACGTCCCAGCGGACGCCGACCGTCTGGTCGACGTAGTGCGCGAGCTCGTCCGCCGTGTAAAGGGTCTTGAATTTCGTGATGCCCTGCGTTGTAACCTTTGCCTGCGCGGGCTTCATCAGCAGCATGGCGGCGTATTCCCTCGGCGGGGCGGGGCGCTGGATGCGGGGCTCGTTGTCCCATACCCCGCGCGGGGTGCGGTAACGTTCGCCTGCTTCCTTGAGTCCCTTGTGCTCGTGCATGTCATACCAGTCCGCGCGGAACGCTTCCAGCGCGTCCATAAATTCATCCATCGTGAGCAGTTCGCCGCGTTCCAGCATTCGAGGGATATCTTTCTTGATCTTGCTGGTTGTCCGAGAGGCGGTAAGCGTGCCGGTATATGACTTGAATTTTCGAGAAAATTGCAGGCAAAAAGTGTTGAACGCGCGTTCGATCGGCTTGTCCCATGGCTGAAAGGGCAGCGAACGCGACCACTTTTTCACGCCCATCGCCAAATAGAAGCCCTTTTCCTCTGCATCCATCAGGGAGTTTGCCATCGCGCGGAGCTTCCGATCTTGCCCCAACGTTTCATGGTTGGCAAAGTCCTTGCCGTTATCCATGTGCGCTTCAAGGGGGACGCAGCCCGCCTCGTAAACCATTTTAATAAAGGACTCCTTGACAATCTGCGTATTGGAGTGCTCGCACACAATCATACCAAGAATGCGGCGGCTGCGCACGTCCTCCCATGCAACCAGCACGGGCCGGATCGCTTTGACCTTCCCGTTTGGCGCGGCGTACTGCACCCACACGTCGAAGGTGTGCGCGTCCGCGACCACATACTCCATAACTTCAAGCGTAGAAGTGTCGCGCTTGCATTTGACTTGCTTTTTGTTCTTCCATTCCTGCAAGCCTTTCGCTGACAGATAGTGCGCGGACGCCGCGCCAGGGCGGTCCATCAGATACTGCACATAGCGGCCAACCGTTTTGACCGAGGGGAATGTTTCCCAGCCGCGCTGCTGCCCGATCTCCATGAAACCCCTGTAAAGCAGCGTATACTTGGGATCGTTCTCCGAAAAGTGGTTGTTAAACCAGATGTTTTCAATGATTGCGCGCTGCTCGGCGGTAAGGCTCGGGAAGGTCTCTTTCGCGCGGGGCTTGCGGCAAAGGGCAAGCACTTTGAAATGATCGTGGTTCTGGCCGTC
>QXXE01000248.1 GCA_009911355.1 Clostridiaceae bacterium
GTCAGCTCTTCCTTAAAGAAGTGCAGCCCGAAGCCGTTATGGATGCACTGGTTGAGGATGCCGCCGAGCTCCTTGTCGCGCTCGATGATGCAGATGCTTTTGCAGCCGTCCTGCCAGGCGGCGTGCGCCGCCGCGAGCCCTGCGGGGCCCCCGCCGATGACAATGACATCGTATTTCATGCGTGCGCACCTCCCGTCTTGGTCTCGCCGGTGATCAGGAACGTGCCGTCCTGGTCCTGCAAAATTTTCTTCTGCGGCACGCCGAGCTCACGCGCCAGGATTTCCAGCACGCGCGGCCCGCAGAACCCGCCCTGGCAGCGCCCCATGCCCGCGCCCGCGCGGCGTTTGATTCCGTCGATCGAGCAGGGCGGGATGGGCGAATGGATCGCGTCGACGATCTCGCCCTCGGTGATGGTTTCGCAGCGGCAGATCACCCGGCCATACAGCGGGTTTTCCCGCACGAGCGCCGCCTTTTCTTCGGCGGTGCAGCGGCGGAAGCGGTGGACCCTGCGCGTGCCGTCGAAGCCCTCGCGCGGGCGCAGCGCGAGCCCCATTGCCGCGAGCTGCTCCGCCGCGTATTCCGCGATTGCGGGTGCGGCGGAAAGCCCCGGCGATTTGATGCCTGCCGCGTGCAGCACGCGTGGAGAAGTTGGAGAGATATAAAAATCGGATAATGTCGTATTGGCGCGCACGCCCGCGAAGTTGCGGATCGACTGCCGCAGATCCACGCCGGGCACGCTCTTTTTCGCGGCCGTGGCGACTGCGTCCAGCGCGGCGGCGGTCACAGCGCGGTCGGTCGAAGAACGGACCTCTTCGGCGTTCGGCCCGACAATCAGGTTGCCGTGCACGGTCGGCGCGACGAGCACGCCCTTGCCCGCCGCCGACGGGCACTGGAAGACCACATGGCTGACGAGGTCGCCGCTCGACTTGTCGAGCAGGTAGTAAGCGCCGCGGCTGGGCAGCGTCTTGAACTTGGGCTCCTCGGTCATGCGGTAGACGGTTTCCGCGTCCACGCCCGCGCAGTTGACCACGTAACGCGCCTCGTAAGTACCGGTAGTGGTCGAAATCGTGCAGAAATCGCCGTGTTCGGCAAGGCCGGTGACCTCGCTGCGCAGCCTGAGCTCGGCGCCGTTCCGCACGGCGACCTCGGCCTCGGCGATGCACAGCCCCCACGGGTCGATGACCGCCGCGGACGGCGCGTACAGCGCCGCGATGACGTCTGCGGACAACGCGGGCTCCATCCCGCGCGCCTGCTCGCCCGTCAGCATTTCCAGCCCTGGCACGCCGTTCTGCACGCCGTTTTCATAGATCCGACCGAGGGTTTTGCGGTCCTCCTCGCTGAAGCCCAGCACCAGCGAGCCGATGCGCTTGTACTCGACCGAAAGGTCGGCGCACAGCTGCTCCATCATCGCCGAGCCCTGCACGTTCAGCTTTGCCATCAGCGTCCCCGGCTCAGGGTCGTAGCCTGCGTGGACGATCGCGCTGTTGGCCTTTGTCGTGCCCATCGCCACGTCGTTCTCACGTTCAAGCACCAGCACCCGCAGGTCGTAGCGGCTCAGCGTGTACGCCAGCGACGCGCCGATCACCCCGCAGCCTATGATGGCCACATCATACATAGTGTTCCCTCCCTGTCTGTCCTGCCGGGAAAACAAAAGAGCCAAAAGAAACACACCGCATCCCTTCCTGCGGTTTTTGTTACTTTGACTCAAATTCTCCAAGCAC
>QXXE01000249.1 GCA_009911355.1 Clostridiaceae bacterium
CTTTTTAAATTCGGGAGTGTAGTTTTGGGACATAATGTGTACCTCTTCTCTTGTGATTTTGATTATATCTCATTTGCTACTCCCGTTACAACTTTAGTATAGCACTTCAAAGTGACCCAGCTTGACGCCACTATCCTTCGTGAGTTCGTGGAACAGATCAGGGTGTCCGAAACCTACGCGACCGACGAGCAGCAGAAGCGGGTGAAAATCCGGGAAATTGAAATCGTCTATAACTTCATTGGTGCATTTGATTTTGAGGGAGCGCGGGAACAATCCCAAACTGCCCAAGACCAGAAAAATGCGAAAGTCGGCGCAGCTTGACGCTGCGCCGACTCTCGCTTAAAATGTTTTCTTACGTTACCAGCCTATTCTCCGGGCCATTTTCCATACCCTCTGCAACAGCGGGCAGAAGTTCTTCGCGGATATTCCGGATAGCATAGCCTTTTTCGGTAATCGTAAAGGATACCATTTGCAGGGACGGCGTTTCAAAAATCTCATGGATGCGGTCACGGTCGTACAGCATGGTCAGGCTTTCCGCCATCGAGCCGACCACTTCCTTTTCGATGCTGCCATTTGCATTCAGCGTGACCGCAATCGACAGGTTGTCATACGGGCGGAAACAGCGGGTGATGACTTCCTCATCATAGCTTTCACAACAGATAATACCGGTATCCATAAACCCCTACTCAATCAGGCGCTGGCAAAGGACTGCGGGAAATACGCGGAAAATATTCCCCGCGCCAAAATGCAGCCACCGCGGCTTTTTGCGTGTGTTCTCCGCGATTTGCGCCGGATCAAAATCCGGCAGATGGAACCCCTTCCATGCTTCCTTATTTTTCAGCGATTCAAGATTCAATTTCATGTTGTATCAAACCTTTCCTTCTGTCCGGTCAAGCATATCCCAGCAGCCCAACAGATACATAATACCAAGCGCACGGTCGTACAGGCCATAACCCGGACGGCACTGCTCTCCCCAAAGATGGCGCCCATGGTCAGGGCGGATATAACCGGTAAAGCCACAGTCGTGATATGCCTTCATGATCTCAACGATGCCGGTATCCCCATCACAATCACGGTGAGATGCTTCGCTGAAATCGCCATTCGGAAAGTTCTTTACATTGCGAATATGCGCAAACGCAATGCGGTCACAGCAGGAACGCACGATATCAGCTACATCATTCTCCGGATTTGCGCCAAGCGAACCCGAGCACAGGCACAGGCAGTTATTCGGATGGTCGACCATTTTCAGGAACCGTTCGATGGATGCCTTATCTACCAGCAGGCGGGGCAGGCCAAAGATGTCCCATGGGGGATCGTCCATATGGATCGCCATTTTGATGCCGGTTTCTTCGCAGGTGGGCATAATGGCTTCCAGGAAATACTTCAGGTTATCCCACAGCTTTTCCTTTGTTACAGGTGCATACGCTTCAAACAGCTCGTCAAGCTTTGCCATGCGCTCTGGCTCCCAGCCGGGGAAAGTCAGCCCGTGCAGGTTTTCCAGGATATAATTTGCCATTTCCTTGTAATCCTGCTGGATACATGCCTTCTCGTAAAACAGCGCCGTTGACCCGTCTCCCACCGGATGGAACAAATCGGTACGCGTCCAGTCGAAAATCGGCATAAAATTATAAGTAACAACCTAAAATCCCGCGAAGATTTTAACCTACAGGAAGAGGGATATGGAAAGCGGAGAAGATATCTTTGAGTTCCC
>QXXE01000250.1 GCA_009911355.1 Clostridiaceae bacterium
AAATGGGGCTTGTCAACCCTGATTTCATATTTTTCTATATTTTGTGACCGGCTGAGTCAAACCGATAAGCATAAAATAATTTAAAATCAGATGATGTATCTCCACCAATAAGTATTATATTTTTCCTGCTACGTACATTTGTAACATCCTGGAGTATTACATCAATTATGCTTTGCAGTTCGTAAAAAATGTCCTCTTTTGTTTTACACTTACCCTTAAGCCTATGTAACAAGTGTAAATCACTGATATAAAGTATTTTTTGATTTTTGATAGAAGACTCTATATCATTATATACCTCTCGCTCACATTGCAACACGCTTACTGTATCTCTCTCATTAGCATCTATAAAATCAAATGATTCTATTTTAGACTCATCCAGTAAGTTTAATTGATACGGTATGTCTAACCTGTCCAGCAGTTTGCTGTGTAATTTTGCATCTTTCAAGTTAATACCGGAAAAATCATGCATGTTTAAAAGCCCATCGCAGAACAGTAAGTTTGCATTTGATAAGTCGTTCTCCAAGAAATGAATAAAGTCAAAGAAATATTCAAATTTGTATGGTTCTGAATGCTTTACAACGTTTCCGCTCTTGTCTTCCCACCTTTCCTGAAAGAAAAAGCGATCCGATTTTCTGTCGTAACCTTTATATGTTTTGCGTATTAAGTTATGTTGATCTTGAATAGGCAAAATAGTCTGCTGATTTGTTTTATATTTAGAAAAATCATTATCAGGAAGTATTGCCTTTGACAAATCACAATCCGATAAATCGTTATTTAGAAAATCTGCCAATTCACTGAATGTCTCAAAGTATCTCGGGTACCCTACAAAGGGATCTCTTTGATCCGCACTTGTATAACCTCTAAGCTGATAGCGATAAAAGTGAGTATTTTCCTCAAAACAGCCAAAATTTTTATATTGAATATCTGTTTGCTCTAATTTTTTAATAAAGTCCTTGAGTTTTTTCTTGTGCTTATAATTAGTCTGTTTTGTTCCACAGTTATAATTATATGCTTCTAGCACCTTTTGTGAATCATAGATGATGCATAGTTCTTGGGCTAAAACATCATTAAACCCATTGGATACAAATTGCATGATAATATCAAAAGCTTTTTCTTTGTCTGAAAAGATAAAATTGAAAATATAAAAACTCAAATCAAATTCTGAAAACCCAGAAGAATTAAATTCCTTTATTACTTTCTGAAACTGTTCATATGTTTCGCACTTATTAAATTTCGCAATCCATTTTTTACGAGTGCTTTTTTCTACTTCGGCTTCTTTTTGCCGCAATAAATCATTCTTAGGTAATTCAGCATTGACAGAAGTGATTGTGAAATCAATAAACCCAGACACATTGATTTGGCTCAGATCAATCTCATAGATGGATAATTCCTCTTGCGTAAAGTTGTATTGGTAATAGCAAGCATTTTCATATACATCACCTGCTAGAAATTCATAGTAAGATTGGAAATCGTAAAATGTTGTTTCCAATTCTCTCTTTACTACTTCATCACAAAAATTTTTAGTGATAACAGTCTCTTTAACAAAGAATCGATTTCTAACGACATCGAACCCTCTTTTACCAGAAGCTCTAATACCTAGCTTGCGTTCAATACTTACGATATTACTAATGCGAATCAAGAGTTGAAAGCACGAAATTCCCACGAAAAGTTGTGTTATTCCACAATAAATCAGCAGCGAAT
>QXXE01000251.1 GCA_009911355.1 Clostridiaceae bacterium
TGAGTCTTTTTTGGATAAAATTGTCTGTTCTGCTTTCTGTTCATGATTTGTTTACTCATTCAAATACCCTGGGCGCGGAAGCCTTCCGGCAAAGGGTGGCAGTGAAAGCGGGGCGCTGGAAATCCCGGCTTGCATTGCATCCATTTCCGTGCTAAGATAAGCTTGTGGAAATTGAAACCCGCCTATCGCGGGGCGTTTGAAATTTTGCGCCCTGCTTTGGCGTAGGAAAGGACAGATAAAGTTGGAGATGACAGAAAACAAATTGACAGGGGCAAACCGCGTTGACCAGGGGCAGGGCGGAAACCTGATGGTGCATGGCTGGCCGCTCGGGCAGTGCGTTGTGTCGGGGCATGACCGCGTGGTGCTGCGGGAGCTGGGGGAAAAGCTGCGCGGCTTTGCGGAGCGCCCCTGCGAGCGGGAAAAGGCCGCGCTTTGGACGGCGCACAACGGTTTGAAAACCGAGCAGCCGGTCATATTCATTGATTGTGAAAACGGCTGGAACGAAATTTTCCCGTGGGCAGAAACCATCCAATGCGAAGGGGAAATGGCGCAGGACTGGGAGATGTGGCTGCGCAAGGAAATCCACTGGGCGGAGACGCTGAAGGACGATAAGGTAGTCGAAGCCAAGCTGTATATCCCATACAAGGCGGTCGACACGGGCTGGGGGATTAAGGAAGAGGTAATTGGCGACCCGACGAAGGGGCAGGCGTATGTATGGAAATCGCCGCTTGCGGAGCTGGATGAGGACGAATTCGAGTCGCTCGACCTGTCGACGGTCATTAAGACGCCCGAAATCCAGATTGATTGGGAGGCGTCGAACCGTGCCTTCGAGGTGGCGAAGGAGGTATTTGACGGCATTCTGGATGTAGAATTCCGTCACAAGTGGTGGTGGTCGCCCGACCTGTCGCTGTCTTACGCGAACCTGCGCGGCATGGAAAACATGATGTGCGATTTTTACGACTTCCCGGACAAGGTGCATGAGATGATGCGCCTGTTCACCGACGGCTATCTTGCGAAGTTCGACTATCTTGAGAAGAATCATCTGTTGCCGAACAACTGCGCGAGCATGTACATTGGTTCGGGCGGCACGGGCTGGACGGACGAGCTGCACGGGGTTCCGGGGCAGGTAAAGCTGATGGACATGTGGGGCTTTAACGAGGCGCAGGAGACGAGCGAGGTTTCGCCGGAGATGGTCAAGGAGTTCATTCTGCCCTATCAAACCGAGTTAGCTTCCAAATTCGGGCTGAACTACTATGGCTGTTGCGAAGGGCTTGACCGCCGTTGGGAATACGTCAAAGCGGCGATTCCGCGCCTGCGCCGGGTATCGGTTTCGCAGTGGGCGGACAGCGCCAAAATGAGCGAATATCTTTCCGATCAATACGTTTACTGTTACAAGGTAAGCCCAACAGACATCGCGGTCCCGAACCCGGACGAAGATTACATCCGCCGCCGCTTGAACGAGGTGTTGACCTGCTGCAAGGGCCACAACAACCGGGTTGAGCTGCTGATGAAGGACAACCACACGCTGGGGCGCCGTCCGGAGAACGCGTCCCGCTGGGTACAAATCGCACGCGAGGAAGTGGCGCGCGTCTACGGCTGACGGGCAGCCTACGCGGTGAGCGGCGGGGCTCTGCCCCTGCACCCCGCGCCTACGCGGCGGGCGGCGGGGCTCTGCCCCTGCACCCCGCGCCTAC
>QXXE01000252.1 GCA_009911355.1 Clostridiaceae bacterium
CAGCATCATCCGCCTCTTGTGTCCAGATTCTTCCATCACCCGCTGCTTTCCTATCTTTACCTGCGGAAGTAATACAAACAAAAAATCCGGAAGTTAGAATATTTTTCCAAATCATTCCAACTCCCGGAAATCCCCGTTTCCTGCTATTCTATTTCTCCACCTTTGATATCAATCCCCACACTCCACATGGTACAAGTGAGTAAAAACTATGTCAACCGTTATTAATTGTGTCCAAAAATATATCAATGATTTTTACCAAGCTAACTTTCCATGAAAACATATCAACTTTTCCCCATATTTTATAGCATTTCTCAAGAATCAAATTCCGACAAAAGCCTAATAAACTATAATTATGAATTACTTTTTCTAACATGCTTGAGAAAACATTTTAAAAACTGACCGAATCTCCACTATTTACTGTAATCAATTATTTCGCTTAAAAAAATTCGCTTTTCAAATATCCCATTAATGGAAGCCTTCTCAAGCCGAAGCCTCTCAAAATCCTCTAATGACATTCCCTGTACTTTTATTAATGCATAAACAACTTCAACCACATCACATAATTCAACTACTTCATTTGATTCAAGAAATTCAGCAATTTCCTCTTGTAATTTACATTTTAAAAGTTGCTCATATTCTCCTCTATCTTCAATACATTTATATATCGGAATTCTTCCAGCCGATTCAATTATAGCAGGAATATTGTCTCTGACTAGTTTTTTTATCATTGTACTTCTCCATATAATACTCTTTGGCAGTAATTTTCGCAACTGATATTATCTTATCATCATCTTGTATCTTTCTCCAAGCTCTATCTTTGAATCCTTCAAACGAATGCTCACCTACATCTTGACGCAAAAATACAAGTTTTCCAGAATTCCTACAAAATCCAGTAATAGACTCGGTGTAGGATTTGCATACAGCAATTCCTGTATAATACACAACTTTTTTCATTCCTTGTGTCATTTCAAACGCCCTTGCACCAGATATAACACAGATACTAGATTTTAGAATTATGTCATACAGTTCAGAGGACATACGAAAAAAATCAATTGTACTTATATCCATCCCATTTCTGCAAATATTAAATCTTCCAATTTTATAATACTGTTTAAGTTCTCTAAGTTCATCTAATTCCAACATATCAATCACATCTTCATAACTAGCATCATTCGAATATGAACCATATCGTGGAACAACTGTAAAATTTAATGTCTTATTAAACCTCATTTGTTCTTCAATAAATTTCATTTCAAATATTGTTTCGATGTAATCATCTGTAAACCATACAATATTTAAGTTACATCCAAGTAGCACTTCATTATAATAATTTTCAAAACAGTCAATACCAATTTTAGAATTATTATGTATATAAGCATCAAGCGCATTAATAATTGAGTCAATATCCTTTTCTTCCAATTTTAGATTACTTTCTAGGCTGATTGGAGCTGTACTGATATTTTTTTCCTTGATATCCATACCTATCATACCACTCGCAATAGATTGAAGCAATCTTTCATGTAAACTATAATGATTTGTCTTTTGAATAATCTGTGGTACAATTTTTTTACCTGATTTGTTAAAATTCAAATTATATTGGAATCAGTTTTTCCCATAAAACAGGCAAAATAACGGCAAAGGTGTAGGAATAATCAATGAGTAATTGACATTCCTGC
>QXXE01000253.1 GCA_009911355.1 Clostridiaceae bacterium
TTCCTAACCCGGATAAACCGGAAAAGTTTTTTTGCATTTCCTCCAAATTTCAAGTACAATAAAGAAAAATATTGGAGGATGTGTTCATGTTACTTACGGATAAATATGCTGACAAAATTAATGGTATCATCACTTGCTATGACCGTATGATCATCCAGGGCTATATCCCCGGATGGAGTTATGCGGAAGGTATGACCAGCTATTTAAAAGCCAACAACATCCGTATTTTTGATTTTTCGACTTTCTCCCAGCCCCTTACGGAACAGGTTCGTGTAAATGCCCAGCGCATTGCAGATGAAAACGGCATCCAGATTGAGTTCATCCGGAAACTCCGGGCGTTCCGAAAAGATGACCGCATCCAGGAGATCATTCGGAAAACCGGTAAGTCTGAGGGGCTGATTCATATCTTTTCTGCCATGGAACAATGCAATACTTATAAGCCATGGCATGATAAAACAACCGGAAAAACATTCCTTAAGTTTGACCAAAGCAAATGTCTCCATTATTATTTTTATTTTATAGATAAAGAACTCGGCTTGTGTTATCTCCGGGTCCCCACCTGGGCTCCCTTCCGACTGCAGTTCTACATGAACGGTCATAATCTTCTGGCCCATAAGCTGCAAAAGAAAGGGATCACTTACCGTATGCATGATAACGCCTTCCTTGAAATCTCAGATGTCGAAACTGCCCAGAAACTATCTGACAGAATCAACCCGGAAGGTCTCCATAAAATCCTGGATGTATTTGCAAAACGCTACTGTCCCATTGCGGAATCGCTCGGTCTCGGCTACACTTGGACAGTCCAACAGATTGAGTGTGCAACCGATATCATGTTCAAACAGGCCTGTGACCTGGAGCCCCTTTATGATGAGATCATCCGGACGGCAATCTTTACGGTAAAGCCGGATAACATCGCTGCATTCCTGGGACAGCGCATTACCTATAACTGTAAGAAAGAAGTCGGTACAAACTATAACCAGCGTATTCTCGGTACGAGAATCAAACACCATATGGGTGATGTATCAATTAAAATGTATGATAAATTTGGCTGTGTCTTACGGATAGAAAGTACTTGCAATGACATCGGGACTTTTCGTGTAAAACGGAAAGTGGAACACAGGGACGGCAGTTCCACAGAACAAAAAGCGCCTTTGAAAAAAAGTATTTATAGCCTGTATCAGTTATTCACAATCATGAAAGCCGCCAACTACCGGTATCTGGAATTCGTATCATCCTTTGATGACCACAGCGGCGGAAAGAAGAATCTTACAAAAGCAACAGAGGCTGTTAAGGAGAAAGGCCGTTCCTACCGTGGGCTGAACTTCTTTTCCCAAAAAGATCTGTTGGTACTGGAAGTGATCAGCCGGGGCGAATACATGACTTTTGGAATGCAGGGAAAGGATATCCGCCGCCATCTGGAGGATATCAGTCCGTCTGCCATGTCGAGAATTTTTAAGCGGCTCCGTCTCCATGGGATTATTGAACGGGTTCAAGGAACTTATAAGTATTTTACAACAGCTTACGGCAAAGAGGTCATTGCGGCAGGATTAACCGTTAGAAACCTTGTGCTTATACCAGCATTGGCATAAGTGTTTTTCTTATGCAGAAATTTTGCCGTTTTGCGTCAAAAAATATTTATAAGTGGCCTAAAA